>DASYWB010000247.1:0-7146 GCA_035936495.1 Thermomicrobiales bacterium | reverse complement strand
CTGGATCCGCGGCTGATCATGTATGACCCGGGCAACTACGGGACGCCGCTCGAGTTGGTCGACGGACTGACCGTGCCCAATGATCTCTTCTTTGTCCGTAACAACGGTCCCGTGCCCGCCATCTCCCCGGATGAGTGGCGGCTGCTGGTCACGGGCCTGGTCGACAAGCAGCTGGAGCTATCGCTGGCGGACCTGAAGGGGATGCCGCAACAGACCTTCACGGCTTTTCTCGAATGCTCGGGCAACAGCCGGCGCTTCTTCCAGCCGAACGCCTCCGCGACCCAGTGGGGCAACACCGCGGTCGGCAACGCGGAATGGGTTGGCATCCGGCTGGCCGACGTCCTGAACACGGTGGGCGTTCAGGACGGTGCCGTGGACATCGTTTCCCAGGGCGGTGACTTCCCCGAGATGCAGCGCGGCTTGCCGCTCGGAACCGCCCTGGCGCCGGATACGATGCTGGTGTGGCAAATGAATGGCGAAGACCTGCCGCCAGTGCATGGTGGTCCCGTGCGACTCTTTGTGTCGGGCTGGGGTGGCATCGCCTCGACCAAATGGTTGGTCGGCATCGAGGTGATCGATCACGTGTTCGACGGCCACTTCAACTCCGAGAGCTACGTCATCACCACTGAGCACGAGCAAATCGTCCGGCCGGTACGAGAGATGCCGGTCAAATCGGTGATTAGCACGCCGGCCGTGGGAGCACAGCTCAGTGCCGGCTCGCAAACGATCGCGGGCTACGCCTGGTCCGGCTACAGTGGGATCGACCTGGTCGAGGTGAGTACCGATGGCGGTAGGAACTGGGCCGAGGCAGAGATCACCGAGGAAGCCGGACGGCTCTCGTGGGTCCGGTTCGAGTACGTTTGGGAGGCGGCGCCGACGCCTGGTGCGGCTCAGTTGCAGTCGCGGGCAACCGACGAGCTGGGTTTGACACAACCGTACGAGGTCGCGTGGAACGCCAAGGGCTACCAATACAACGCCATCTTTGAGGTGCCGGTGACTGTCCAGTAGGACCACCAATATTTCAGGGGGAGTAACACGGGGAGGAATGAGACCTCCCCGTGTTACTCCTGCCGCACCGGGCGCGTCAGCGAGCCGCCACGGTGATCGGGCACTCGGTCCTGATTCGAGGAACGCGCCGTACCCGTGAAAGGACGGAGATTAGTGGCTTAGCCAATACGGGAGAGCCGCGCTGTTAGAATGGGTTGGACCGCGGCCGGTGTCGCCGCGTGCGCCATAAGGACTTGAGGCCTCGAATCTGGATCTTTTCCATCACCCCGGCTCATGCTCTACCGTCACGATGGGGAATGGCCGGCTATCCTCTGGGCTTCAGGAGCAATATCTATGGCGAACCTTTCCGCCAGCACGGGGAAAGATGATCACCCGCTGGCCTCCACGGGCAGCGGCGAATCGCTGATCGGTCGCTACCTACCCCGTCTCGCGGTGGGGTTGTTGCTCGCGGTGCTGGTCGTGTCAGGCTTGGCGCTCTTTAGTGATGTTCGTCAACTTGGCAGCGCGTTCCGGCAGTTCGACTGGTCGCTCGCCGCCCCTGTCCTGCTCCTGACCCTGGCGAACTATGCCCTGCGGTTCGGCAAGTGGGAGGTCTACCTCCGCCGGGTCGGTATCCCCCGCATGGAGTTAGGGACGAGTGCCCTCATCTTTCTCGCCGGGTTCAGCATGTCCCTAACCCCCGGCAAGGTCGGTGAGGTCATCAAAGGTGTCCTCGTTCGGCGCAGAACCGGGGCGCCGATCAGCCGGACCGCGGCGGTGATCGCCGCCGAGCGGATGACCGATGGACTGGCGATGCTGGCGCTGGCGGCGATTGGGCTGACCCAATTCTCGTATGGCCGGCCGATCCTGGCGCTCACGATCCTGCTGGTCATCGCGGTCATCCTCGTTCTCCAGCGGCCACGGTTGATCCTCCACGCCCTGGCCCGATTCGAAGGCATACCCCTCGTCGGAAAGACACTCGTCCACGCCCACCACTTCCTGGAGGCATCTAACGTGCTCCTCCGGCCGTCCCTGCTCGGCGGCGCGGTCGCGGTCGGCATCGTGTCGTGGGGTATGGAGTGCGCCGCGCTCTTCTTGATCCTGACTGGGCTCGGGCTTGATCCATCCTGGCACCTGCTGCTGGTCGCGACGTTCGTGCTCTCCGTCTCATCGGTCTTCGGCGCGATCTCGATGCTCCCCGGAGGGTTGGGCGTTGCCGAGGCCAGCGTTGCCGCGATGTTGCTCCTGCTCATTGACGATCCCACGATGACCAAGGGGGTTGCCGCGGCCGCGACGCTGCTCGTACGCTTCTCGACGCTCTGGTTCGGGATCTTACTTGGCTTCGTCGCCCTGGCGATGCTGCAGCGGACACGCCGCGTTTCGTCCGAAGACGCGTTCGAGCTCACGACCGCACCAGGATCGACGACCGAAACGACGATAGGTGGCTCACGATGACGGTACACCCGCCTGGGACGGCGGACGCGAGACCAAAGGTGCTCATCACCGGCGGTGCCGGGTTTCTGGGCATCAATCTGATCCGCTACCTGCTTGAACGTGGCTACGAGTGCGTCTCCCTCGACCTCGCGGAGTTCACCTATCCCGAGCGCGACCGCGTGGTCATCATCCAAGGCGACATTCGCGACCGAGCGACGGTTACGCTCGCGATGCAGGGGGTCACGGCCGTGGTGCATTGCGCGGCCGCCCTGCCGCTCTACTCGCCGCGTGACATCTATACGACCGATGTGTTGGGCACCCGAATCGTGATGGAGACCGCGCGGCAGGCGGGGGTCCGCCGGGTCGTGCACGTCTCCTCGACGGCGGTCTACGGGATCCCTGATCACCACCCGCTTACCGAGGATGACCGTCTCGATGGAGTCGGCCCCTACGGGCAGGCGAAGATCCAGGCCGAGATGATCGCGTTGGAGCAGCGCGCCAAGGGCTTGATCGTCCCAATCCTGCGGCCGAAGTCGTTCATTGGACCCGAGCGACTAGGTGTCTTCACCGTCCTCTACGACTGGGCGCTCGACGGCCACAATTTCCCGTTGATCGGCATGGGTCGGAATCGCTATCAACTGCTCGACGTCGAAGACCTCTGCCAGGCGATCCTGCTCTGTTTGACGCTACCGGCTGAGACAGTCAACGACACCTTCAACATTGGCGCGGCCGAATTCTCGACCATGCGGAAGGATTACCAAGCGGTCCTGAGGGCCGCTGGACACGGCAAGCGGGTAATCGGTTTTCCCGCGGCTCCCGCCGTTTGGTTCCTACGGGGATTGGAGAAGCTGGGCATCTCGCCGCTGTACAAGTGGGTCTATGAGACAGCCGGCAAGGACTCGTTCGTCTCCATCGACAAAGCTCAACGGCAACTTGGCTGGCAACCCAACTATTCCAACCAGGACGCCCTGCTCCGCAATCTTGCCTGGTACAAGGCTCACCGCGCCGACTATGCCAAATCCTCCGGCGTCTCCCACCGCGTCCCCTGGAAACAGGGCGCGCTCGGTCTGCTGAAGAAGCTGTTCTGAGACGAGACGAAAGACAGTAGTCGGAAGGCGAAGGAGGATAAGTGAAAGACCAAGTTGCCTGGAGGGCCACATCCTCCTCAACTACCGACTATCGACCCGTGGATATCGTCATCGCCGGGTAGAAGAGGTCGGCGCCGCCGTGGAGCTCTCCATTGGCCAGCCGTTCGATCCCGACGGGGGAGGCGAACTCCGCGCCCCCTGGACCCTCGACGCGGCGCTGAATCGGGTGGCCCAAGGCTTGGAGCGCGGCGGTCGTCGTCTCAGGGATGCGGGAGCTGACGTAGAGATCTCGGGTCGAGGCGTCGATTCGTGGCGCACTGATCGCGGGCTGCATAGAGAGGCCGTGGTCGAGCAGGTTCATCACCAGTTGCGCATTGCAGTTCATGATCCGGCGGCCGCCGCTGGCGCCGAGGCTGGCTACGGTTCGTCCATCCTTCGTCACGACGACCGGGGCCATGTTGCTGAGCGGCCGCTTGCCGCCGGCGATCGAGTTGGGCCGGCCCGGCTCGGGATCGAACCACATCATCCCGTTGTTGAGCAGGATGCCGGTGCCTGGCACGACGACCCGGCTGCCCCACAAGGCAAGGAGCGTCTGCGTAAGCGAGACGGCGCCGCCATTGCCATCGATCACGGAGAGGTGCGTCGTGCTGCCGCTCGTGTACTCCGGCACCGAGGGTGCGAGCTGGTGGGACACACCCAACCGCTCGCGGGTGCCCGCCATGGGAGAACCCATGCGATTGGAGGAGAGCATCGCAGCGCGCTCGCGCGCGTATTCCGGCGACAACAACGCTTCAAGCGGGACATCGATCGCCGCGGGATCAGCGAGATAGGCGAACCGATCCGCGAACGCCATGCGAAAGACTTGGGCGACCATATGCAGCGCTTCCGGTGTGTTGTGCTCGAGTTGGGCGATATCGAGCTCGGCCAGCATCATCATCGCCTGGATCAGGCTGGTGCCGCCGGAGCCGCCACCGACGGTCAGGATCTCATGCCCGCGATACCGGGCCGTCACAGGCGAGGAAACCGTCGCTTCGTAGGCGGAAAGGTCTCTCTGGCTCAGCGGCGCGTCATTTTCGGCGAGATAATTGGCAATCTCTTGCGCAATCGCGCCCTCATAGAATGCGCGCGGACCTTCCTGGGCAATGGTCTTCAGCGTTCCGGCGAGGTCCAGTTGCTTGAGCATCGTCGGTGATGCTTGATCGATCGTGACGGGCGGATTTCTCGCCCCGTCGAGAAAGATGTCCGCCGTGGCGGGATAGCGCTGGAGGGTGCCGAGGTCGCGAGCGATCGTCAGCGTGGTGTGCCAGGTGACGGCGACGCCTTCTTCGGCAAGCTGGATTGCCGGGGCCATCATCTCGGCCAGCGATCGCGTGCCGAATCGTTCCAGCGCCAGTGACAGACCGGCCACCGTGCCAGGGATGGCAACCGCGCGGTGACCATGGATATTCGCCTGGTCCACGACGCTCGGCCAGCCGAAGAGGGCCGTATCGGCAGGCGCACCGGAGAGCGGAAACATATCCGGCTCCGCACCGGCGGGCGCCACCATCGGATATTCGACGACCGCCGGGTCCTGATCGGGCAACTGCACAACCATGAAGCCACCGCCGCCGACCCCGTTCATCCACGGTTCGGCGACCCCGGCGGCGAAGGCCGCCGCGACCGCGGCATCCACCGCGTTGCCGCCATCCCGGAGCACGGCAGCGCCGGCCTCCGCCGCGGTGGCCGTCTTGGCGGCCACCATCCCGCCTCCAGCGGGCACGACGGCCTCCGTCCGCTCAAACAACCATTCAGTTCGCTCTGCCATTCTCTTCACCCTCCCAGCGTGCGTTCACCATGCGCCGATCATAGTCGACCATCACACCTGCCGGCCCCGTGTTGACGGTCCGGGTATAAGATTGGACTGTAAGCGGAACGTCTGGGAGATAGGCAGTCCGATAGACCTTTTTATTTATCAGGATGAAGATCGGTGGAATCATGCGTAGCGTTCAATTGATCCAAGTGGGCATTGGCACGGTCGGCGGTGAGGTCATCAACCAGGTCATCGCTCATCGCGAGGAGTGGCGACAGCGGCTGGAACTCGATATCCAGGTCGTGGCCGTGGCACGAGGCGCGGGGGCGCTCCGCCGGTCGGATCGCGGCGGCCTTTCCGATGACGTATTGCGACAGGCGATTGAGGCCCGTCGAAGCGGCGGGGAGCTGGACCTCGGGCCGCGGGGAGATGGCGCATCGGTGGAAGTGGTGCCGCTTGACCAGGCCATCGATCAACATACGGCCGCCGGCCAGACCGTGGTGTTGGATGCTGCCGCGGGAGATCTCACCGCCGCGTCTGATGCGCGGGCGATCCGGCTCGGCGCGGGCGTCGTGCTTTCGAACAAGGCGCCCCTGGCAATGCCGCTAGCCGGCTCGGCCTCGGCGGCGCTCTGGAAGGCAACCGCGCCGGGCGGTCGCTTGCGATATGAGGCAACCTGCGGTGCCGGTTTGCCGGTGCTTTCGACCTTGAGAACGCTCCTCGACACTGGGGATGAGATGATCGAGATTCAAGGGGCGCTTTCAGGCACCCTCGGCGCCATCTTCTCCGACGTGGCAGCCGAGTCGTCGTTCGCGGACGCGGTGCGCTCCGCCAAAGACCGTGGCTACACGGAGCCTGACCCCCGGGATGACCTCAGCGGTCTCGATGTCGCCCGCAAGGCGCTCATCCTCGCCCGGACGATGGGGAGGCGGGTCGACCTCTCCGATGTCGCGATTGAGAGCTTGGTCCCAGACCACCTCGCGGGTTGCACGGTCGACGAATTCCTGGAGCGTATCAGTGACCTCGATGAGGGCATGGCGCGCCGCGCACTCAGCGCGCGGGAAGCAGGGGAGGCCCTCAAGTACATCGCGACCGTGCCCGCCACCGGCCCGATCACCGTCGGCGTCCAGGGTGTCACGACCTCCAGCGTTCTCGGAGCCCTGCAAGGACCCGAGAACATCATCTCGATGCGGACTCGCCGCTACGACGCCTATCCACTCGTCGTCTCGGGACCGGGAGCGGGTGCCGCCGTCACCGCTGCCGGCATGTTGGGCGACGCACTCTCACTCGTCCGCTGAGTTGGGGAGACGGCGAGGCGGCGAGGCGGGAAGGCTTCGTGAGGAGGCACGGCAGTGACGTCCATCTAGAGGATGCCTGGCCCGGCCGATTGCTCCGGACACACCTTCCCCCGGTGATTATCGTCCTTCCCGCCCAGCCGCCTTCCCGCCTGACCGCCTATCCGTCGTACTCCATCCGCCGGGCGGTCCAACTCGCGATGTCGTTCCCATGCAAGCGAGCGACGACGTGGAGGGCCATATCGATTCCGGCCGAGACACCGGCCGAGGTGACGATCCGGCCCTCGTCAACGACCCGTTCATCCTCCAGAACCGTGATCGCCGGGTATGTCTCTCTTAGCCAGTCGATGCTGGCCCAATGGGTCGTCGCCCGCTTCCCGGCGAGCAGTCCACGCTCGGCTAGGAGAAACGCGCCGGTGCAGACGCTCGTCGTCAGCTCGATCTGCTGGTCCTGGGTGGCGATCCAGTCCAGCAGCGTCGGGTTAGTCAACTCCCGCCTCGTTCCCTGACCGCCGGGGATCACCAGGATATCGAGCGACGGGTGATCGGTGAT
>DASYWB010000246.1:0-8963 GCA_035936495.1 Thermomicrobiales bacterium | reverse complement strand
GGCGGCAACGCCGCCGCCAGCCGAGGCGCCGAGGATGGCCCCGTCGAGGACCTCGTTACGCAGGGGCGGCAGACGCCTCAGAAGCAGCGGCACCACGAACTGCAGCCCTAGACCGGCAAGTGGGAGGACGATGCCTCCGAGTGCGAGAACGGCAACGGGCGGTGGACCTTGATCCACGGCGGGCTCGCCGGCGAATCCGGCGGCGCCAGCCTGAAAGGTCGATCCCGAGAACCAGAAGCGCTCGATCACAAACGCGTCGCCGATGGCGATGGCGAGACCGGCGAGGAGCCCACCCAAACCGGCCAGATACCAGGCCCGGATCGGCTCCCGCTCGAAGACGTCAAGGCGCGTCAGCCTGATCACGATGAGCAGCGGCGGGAGAAAGGCGGCAATCGCCAGCGCGACTCCAGCCGCGTCAGCCAGCAGGGCCGCCAAGATCGCGATGCCGCCAAGGAGAAGTGTCAGTTTGCCGGCTTGGGAGCGCCCCACGGCGCGGAGCCGTTCAATCCTGCCGGGAGCTGGCCGGGAAGAGGCGGTGGCGCTATTCCGCAACGACGCTCCACAGACACCACAATATCCGAGGGCTTCCACGTCGGCGCCACATTGGAGGCAGGTTGCTCGCGGTCTCATGTTCCGGTCTCCTCGGGACGACCTCGAATCTGACAGGGGATCCGTCGAGCATTCGATGGGCGGAGATCAAGTATAGAGACGCGACCACTCTTCGCAACGGCTCCCTGACGATGGCTCGATCCGGCATCGGGTAGACTCGCCCCGGTGCGTGGCGCGACGTGTTGAGCATCCGGACCGACGAGCTTCGAGGGTTCTTGGCTGAACAGAGGAGCGGGGAGCACGGCGTGATTGAGCTGATCGCGCAAGGCATGGGGGTCGGGGTGGCGTTGGCCGCCCCGGTCGGACCGATTAACATCGAGATCGTGCGGCGCGGGCTGCTCGGTGGCTTTTGGAGTGGTTGGACTGTCGGCCTCGGCGCGGTCTCGGCCGACACGATCTACTGTGCGCTTGTCGTCGCGGGGCTTGTCCGCGTTGCGGATAGCGATGCCGTCCGCGCACCGCTCTTTCTCGCCGGCGCGGTTGTCCTATGCTACCTTGGGCTACAGGGATTTCGGCGGGCGCTCGACGATAGGGCGGTGAGTGCCGGCGTGCCCAGCCGAAGGCGTGGATTTGTGGCCGGGTTCATGTTGGCGGCGGCCAGTCCCATGGGCATTGTGTACTGGCTCTCTATCGGCGCCGCTCTCGTGGCGCGAGCCGTTGAGCAGGCAGGCCAGGACGGCGCGCCAGTCCTTGTCAGCGGGGTCTTCATAGGGATACTGTGCTGGGTGACGTTCTTGTCCTCCTTGACCCAAGGGGGAAGGAGATTTGTCTCCGCCGAGAAGTTGCGGTGGGCAACCGCCGTGGCTGGAATCGTGCTTTTTGGATTTGGCGTCTCCTTTCTCATTCAGGGAATCCGAGCGCTCACTATATGGTAGGTGGCGGACGCGATGGACTGGGCTCATACGGGTTCCCAAGTCGCTGAAGCCTACCCGGAATCACGCCGGCTGTTGACTCCTCAATCTCGATATCGTGTGTGCGCATTGGAGTGTGACCTTGGGACCTCGAGAAAACGACCAGACCGTGTTGCGACATTCCCTAAGCCGTCGAAGCCTGCTTCGCTCGACGACCGCCGTTGGCGTGATTCCAGTCCTCAACAGACGTGAGCAGCGCGTGGCGCGAGCGGCTCAGGCAACGCCGCAGGCCGAGGACCAGATCGGTCAGCTCACCGTCATTCGGGACCAAGAGCCGGCCTACGCGGGCGAGCCGATCGCGGGCGGTGACCTCCGCATCCCGTTGCATCAGGCGGAGAATGAAAACTTCAACCCCGTCGCGTTCGACCAGGATTTTCAGATCCCGGTGAGCTATCTGGACCCGCTGGTGAAGCCGAATCCCTTGACCTTGGCGCCGGAGCCCTGGTTGGCGGAATCCTGGGAGTGGAACGAGGACCAGACCGTTATCACCTACAGCTTGCGCTCCGGCGTGACCTGGCACGATGGCACGCCCCTGACGGCGGATGATGTGCGGTTTAGCCTCTTCGTTGCCCGGGATGATATTTTCAGCGAGATTCGGAACTTCTTCGTCCTCATGGACGACGTCGAGGCCGTGGACGACCTCACCGTGCGGGTCATTCTCAGCGCCGTCGATAACACCTGGCTGTTCAACGCCTCGTCGCTGCTCATCTTCCAACGAGCCCAGTACACGGACTACTGGTCTTCTCGCCCCTACGGCGAGCGGACGCTCACCGGCTTCGACTGGGAAGCATCGCCGCCGCTCGGGACCGGGCCTTGGATCGTGGAGGCGTTCGATGGCGACGGCGTCACCATGACCCGGAATGACGCCTATTGGGCGGGCGCTCCATTCATGGAATCGCTCAGCTTGCCCGCGATGCCCGACCCCGCCGACCGCCTCGCCGCTTGGAACGAGGGCGAGATCGATCTTCTCTGGCCGGTGCCGGCGATCGCGCTCGACGAGCTCAGCGGGACACCCGCGCGGCTGCATGTCGTGCCGTCGGCTTCGGTGATGTTTGCCGCCTTCAATTTCGACAATCCGGCCCGTATCGTGCCGAATCTGCTCGCGGAGCCCGCGCTCCGCGCCGCGTTGAACCTGGCAATCGATCGGGTCGGGTATGCCGAAGACGTGTTCCGCGGCTTCATCGCCGCCGACCAAGCCGGCACGGTCGCGCAGCCCTGGGCGAACGCCGAGACGGTCACCAACCCGCGCCGCGACGTGAGGAAAGCGCGGCAGATACTCGCTGACGCTGGATGGCAGGATTTCGATGGCGACGGGATCTTGGATGACGTCAACGGACAGCGTCTTGAGCTGGTGACTATCGTGCGAGAAGATGCGCCTCCAGAGCTGATCGAGACACTGCAACGGGTCAGCGAGGATCTGCGAGAGATTGGCGCGACACTGAATATCCAAGTGCTCGAGCCGGCGGCTTTTATGGAGCGTTGGATCAACGCGCACGATTTCGATCTGATCGCCTACGCCTACGACCTCTTCCCCGGATTCACCGATTTCGACCTGTATGGTTCAGCCTGGGACATCCGCGTCAATCCTCAGGGATGGAATCCGGGCGGCTACCGTAATCTGGACGTGGATCAAGCGATTCTCGAGCGCTTTGAGACGGTTGATCAGGACGAGCAGGCGGCGATCCTGGAAGAGATCCAGCGGATCACGAATAAGGATCTCTTCGGCCTCTGGTTTGGCTTTCCGTATGATCTCATTCTGGTCCGGGAATCAATCCAGGGCTTCCGCCCGAACGTGCTCTGGCAGACCGCGGATACCCGGCTCATGTGGCAGGCGGGCGAACGGTGAGCATGGGAACAGCCTCTGATCTCGGAGACCTGACCCCGCTTCCGACTCCGGGAGAGGCATGTGGACATGTATTGATCTCGGAGGCTAGCTGGCCTGGGACCAGGCAAGGCGCGCCGTGCCCCGACGAATCGGGGTGATGATACGAACTCCGGTGGATTGCCGGGAGGCGAGGCGCGCCCTGCTTAGCCGGCGTTCCGCCGGCTAATCGGTGCAGCGTGGGGGCTTTGCAGCCCCGCGCGGCGGCGACCGTCATAGACGATTGGGAACACCATCAATATTGCTACGGCGCCTCAGGTTCTTGGTCCCAAGCGCTTCCGTCCGGGAACAAGAGCGATTCGAGATGTCGCTGGCGCTCTCTGGCAGCGCGGTAGCGCTCGTGGCTTGCAGGGTGCCAGCGATACGTCGGTTGGTTCTCCGATGCGTCTGGGGCGGCTGTGAAGGATGCGACGTGTCCACTGGCCACAAGTGCGATGATTGCGGCGCCCCGGCCCGAGACTTCCGCGTCCGTGGGGAGCGTTTGCAAATCGTGACCCAAGGTGTCGGCCACAATCCGTAACCAGGCCGGCGATCGCAGGATCGCGCCGCCGTTCGCGACGATCTGATGGTCCTCCTCTGCTACCGAGCAGAGCCGGTCGTAGACCCGGGCGAACCGGTACGCCACCGCTTCCATGCCCGCCCGGATGAGGTGCTCGGGACGGGTCGCTAATTTGAGGCCGGCGACGACACCTGACATCTCATCGTTCCAGGCGGGCGCGCGTTCGCCCGCGATGAACGGGAGGAGCGTGAGGCCATGCCCGTCCGGCTCGATCCGGCCAGCATCGTCCATGGCGTCGCCGTCGAACTCCACGTTGAGCATGTAACCCAGCCACGCCAGGAGATTGCCACCGTTGCTGAGCGCGCCGCCGATCACGTAGTGCTCGCTGTCCAGACGATAGGCCCAGATGCCCGGCGGAATGGGAATGTCGTTACCCGTTCGGACGATGCGCATCGCGCCGGAGGTGCCAAGCGTGAGGGCCATCCGGCCCGGTTGCACCGCCCCACTCCCGACGTTGGCGCAGGCGCCGTCGCCGGCCGCGGGATACCAAGGCACGCCCGCGAGCGCCGGCCACCGTTCCGCGTACCGGGGCCGGAGTGGCGCGAGTGGCACGTCGATGTCCGTGAGCTCCGGGAGCCGGTCCGCGCTTAAGTCGAGTGTCTCAAGCATCGGCTGGTCCCACGAACACTCCTGAACGGCGAGCAGCCCCGTGCCGGAGGCCATGGAGAGCGAGGCGCGTGGGTCGCCGTGCAACCGGCTCGCGGCATATTCGGCGAACGAGAGGAACCGGTCGGACCGTGAGAAGGCCTCGGGTGACGTTTCTTTGAGCCAGCGGATTTTGGCTGGCCAGTAGCTTGAGTGGAGGAGGCATCCGGTGCGGATCTGAACCTCGCGCGGGTCTAATTCGCGTCGTAGCTGCCTGACCATTGGGCCAGACCGGGTGTCCGCCCAGAGCAGAAGCGGCGTCGTCGGCTCTCCATCTGTGCCGACGCCCATCAGGCTGTGCCAAAAGCAGGATGCCGAGACCGCGACGAGATCGTCCTCTCGATGGCCGAGTCGGTGCAGCGCGCCATCTATGCACCGGATCAGCAAGTCGAAGAGATCGGCCGCGTCGGTTTCCACCCCTCCGTCCGGCGTCGCCCGGGGCGTATGGGGAATCTGCTCCTCGCTGCCCATGATGGCGCGGGCTCTGGCGTCATAGGTGATCGCGCGGAAGGACGATGTCCCCAGGTCGAGCGCGAGGACCAGCGGTGCCTCCGCGCTGGTCAATGAAACAGATGGCATCGTCCCTCCGGTCTAATGGCCAAGGTGCGCCAGTATAGCCGGACGGCAAGACGGCAAGGAGAGGATCCGTTCCACGGGCTTCCCGGCGACTCTCAGATATACGTCTATGGTCGTCGAACTGCTTGATCAATCGCAGGCCGGGGATACGGGCCTAGAAGTCGACGATGCTAAGGATGATCGACGATGTATAACCTACTGGCCGGTTTGGCCGATAGCGAGAGGAATGCGTAGGATGATCGATTTCGACCATGTCTCGCCTGATCCGCATGGTGATCAGCCCGTCGTGAAGGCCGGCGTGCCGGTGGAGCGAGCGACTGGGGCAATTGTGGCGCTCCATGGGCGTGGGTCGTCGGCCGAGGATATCCTCGGGCTGGCAGCCGCGCTGGACCCCGGCGGGTTTGCCTACCTCGCTCCCCAGGCGGCGGGCCATACGTGGTATCCCAATCGGTTCACGGCTCCACGTTCGTCGAATGAGCCGTTCCTATCCTCCGCGCTGGGCGCGGTCGCGGCGACGGTCGCGCGGGCGACTGTCGCCGGCATTCCGCACGAGCGCATCGTTCTGCTCGGCTTCTCGCAAGGTGCGTGTCTGGCGATCGAGTACGCGGCCCGGCACGCTCGCCGCTGGGGTGGGGTGATCGTCCTGAGCGGCGGCTTGATTGGCCCTCCTGGGACGCCGCGCGACTACCCTGGGAGCTTCGCCGGCACGCCGATCTTCCTCGGTTGCTCGGACGTCGATGCCCACATCCCGGTCGAGCGGGTGCATGAGTCGGCGGAAGTCGTCCAGCGGATGGGCGGGGACGTTGACAAGCGCATCTATCCCGGCATGGGCCATACGGTCAATCAGGACGAGGTCGAAGCCGTGCGCGCACTCCTGGCCTGCATCGCCGCCGGGAACTCGTCTCCCTCCAAAGTAAATGGATCCGATGATCAGATCTGATCGTCGGGACGGCGGAAGCCTCCCTCGATCAGCCCACGATAGGTGGGCCGCGCCAAGTCGAACAATTCGCCGGTGCGCGTGTAGGTGCTGCCGGCCAATCGTCCGACCGCGCGCAGCAGCTCCGGGGCGACCTTGTGGCCGCGCAAGACACGTTCGGCGACGCGGATGTGGACAACCTCACCGGCGATGAGGAAGCTCGGCTGTTCGCCGTAGGGCCGCACCTCGATCAGCCGCATCTCCATCGCGACCGGCGCCTCCGCCACGCCGGGCGGATCGACGACTCGCGACGGCGAGGGCGTCAGCCCCGCCCAGGCAAATTCGCTTTCGGTCTCGGGGAAGTCGGCGGCGGTGATGTTGAGCGCCCCAATCTGCTCCTCGCCGGCAATATTGATGACGTACTCACCGCGGGCCTCGACGTTCCGGAGGGTATCTTTGCGACCGGAGCTGACGAAGCCGAGGATCGGCGGCCGCTCGGCGAGGACGGTGAAGTAGGAGTGGGGGGCGACGTTGAGGATGCCATCGAGACCTTGGGTGGACACCCAGGCGATCGGACGCGGCACCACGACCGCCTTGAGCAGGCCGGAGATGTGATCAGCCCAAGCCGGATCCTCGGAGTCGAAGTGGCGGGCCCCGGCCTCGACCTCGCTCGTCACGGCCGCAGCTACGGCGGGTGCCGGCTCGCTCACGAACGCTCCTGGGCGCCGGCGAGCGCCGGGGAAGCGCGTTCGCGGTCCAGCTCCCCTAGCAGGTCATCGAGGTCGAGAGGGCGCGTCACCATGCTCAGCGAACCGTCAGCCGCTCGTGGCCAGACCGTGGGGTCACGGTCGGCATAGAGCTCCAGCCCGTTGCCGTCCGGATCTTCCAGGTAGATCGCTTCCGAGACGCCGTGGTCGGAGGCGCCGCCGATGTGGACGCCATGGTTGACAAGCCGCCGGACTGCCCTGGCGAGCTCTAGCCGGTTGGGGTAGAGGATCGCGGCGTGATAGAGCCCCGTGGTGCGCGGACCGGGACGGGAGCCGCCACCGCTCTCCCAGGTGTTCAGGCCGATGTGATGATGATAGCCGCCGGCAGACAGGAAGACCGCTTGGTCCCCGTAGCGCTGCGTCACTTGGAAGCCGAGGACATCACGGTAGAACGCGACGGCCCGCTCCAGATCCGCGACCTTGAGATGTACGTGGCCGATCCGCGTCTGGGGGTGGATTGATCTCTCGAGCGCCATGGTGACCTCCTTATCCGGAGCCGGGTTGAATGCCGCCGTGGGGCCACGGGCGGCCGCCATCACCCGTTTCCATGGTTTGAATGGATGCTGTATGACTCCTGGCCGAGAGCCGCCCCTATTATATAAGGGACGGCTCTCGAACGGAGCGAACGATCTGGTTAGGCTTGCTTGGCCGCCTGGATGTCGAGGGTGATCTTGACCTTCTCGCTGACCAAGACGCCGCCGGTTTCCAGAGCGGCGTTCCACGTCAGCCCGAAGTCGGTACGGTTGATCTCCGACTCGGCGGTGTAGCCGGCGACCTCCATTCCATACGGGTTCGTGCCGCTGCCGTTGAACGTGGTGTCCAGCTCCACCTGCTTCGTCTGGCCATGCATCGTCAGGTCGCCGATGACCCGATAGCGGTCGCCGCTGGTCGGCTCTACCTTGGTGCTGACGAAGGTGATGGTCGGGTGCCGCTCGGCGTCGAAGAAGTCTGCCGACTGCAGGTGCTCATCGCGCTTCTCATCGCCGGTGTTGATGCTGGCCGTCTCGATCGCAACGTTGATCGCCGCCGTGGTGGGATCGTCATACGTCGTGACGATCGTGCCTCCGAAGCGGCTGAACCGCCCTTTGACCGTCGTGAACATCATGTGCTTGACTGCGAGCTCGACCAACGAGTGGGCAGGGTCGATCTGCCATGTGGTCGTTCCGGTGAGTGTCGCGGTTGTCACCATGGTGAGGTCCTCCTCCGTGCTAATACCCGGTGTCGAGCCGCCGTGCGGCGGCCTGTCGGGCCACTTACTTATCGTAACTAGCTATACATTAGGATGTTTTGGTTGTCAAGGCTATCCGGGGCAACGACACTCGGGCGGGTCATCGGGAAGCGGCTCCGACGCCCGACGAGCATCTAGCCCATCGCACTGATGAGGCGGGGCGCGATGACGCAGGTGACCCGGGTCTCCTGGTCGCTGTGATTTGGATAGCGGTCGACGCCGAGGTACTGCTTGGCCAGCGCGTCGATGTGCGCGTCGGCGCCCTCTTCCGTGATCTGCACGACGCGGCCCCGCACTTCCACATACCGGAAGGGGTTATCGGGGTCGAGGGCCATCACGGTCACTTGTGGCCGCTCCACCATGTCGCGGTGCTTGCGCCGCCCTTGGGCAGTATTGACCCGGATATGGCCCTCGTGCAGGTCACACCAGACTGGTGTCACTTGCGGTTGACCGTCCGGGAGCACGGTCGCTAAGCTGACCACGATCGGCCGTTCGAAGAGATCACGATACTTCTCTGGGATTTCGACCAAGGGCTCGATACTCGGCGTCCTCGTTCCGTCTCGCGCTGTCGTCGCTGTCATGGCATCGTCCTCCTTATGCCTCCGGCCTTCCAAACTGCCCTCTGGGCTTCGTCTATGGCTTATGAATAATAACCGACTATTCTTTGGGTAGAAAGCCCCGGTGGAGGCTCAAGCGGGGCCGCGGTTCATCACGGGCCACGCGGGCAAAGGTCCACGCACAGACGGTGCCTACCGCCTGTGCAGACGCGCCGCTCGCGGTTTCCCGGCCCCGGCGCCATCAGGCTGAACCGAGGCTGCCTCTCTCCGCCGCCCGTGGACCCCGTCGTTGGGTTCCAACAGGGTTTTGCTC
>DASYWB010000245.1:0-5077 GCA_035936495.1 Thermomicrobiales bacterium | reverse complement strand
TACCAGGGCTGGGCCGTAGTCGAGCAAGACGTGCTTCCGGGGCTTGGCAGTCCCCGCGCCAGCGCCGAACGCAACCGCGATTATCTCAGGCGTTTCGCGCTCTGAGGGTGGTTTACAACGGTTGGCGGATGCGCCGGCTTGATCCCTCGTGGCGGCCGCCGCGCGGCGGGCAGCCCCGACGTGGAACTCAATAAGCCGGCTTCCGGATTGTTCACCCCTCGGTGCCTGCTCGTCGTAGCTATGCGCTGGAGTGAGGACTCAGACGACCTGCGCCTCGTTGAGCCGCTACAACCCAAGCCGCTCCACGGGCCACCGCTCGCCCAGGAGGCGCTCGACGACGCCGCCGACGATTCCTGGATCACCGCTCGTCAGGAGGCGAAGCGACCCGCCGGTATGGCCGGTGTGCAGCGCGTTGCGTTCATGGAGCACGCTTCGTGTGCGCCGGGCAATCGCTTCACCGCTGTCGACGATCTCGATATCCGGCCCGAGGAGCTCAGCTATCATGTCCCGCAGAAACGGGTAGTGCGTGCAACCCAAGACTAATTTGTCGATCTTCCGCGAGAGCAGCGGATCAAGGAGCGGCTCGAGGGCGGCCTTGACATGGTCCCCCGCGATCTGGCCCGCTTCCACCAGATCAGCGAGCCCAGGTGCGCCGACGGTAATAACGCTGACGCCCGCGGCGTGCTCTTCGATCAGCTCCGCCAGCATCTCGCCAGACGCCGTGGTCGGCGTGGCCAGGACAGCGACGCGCCCCGCCTGACTCGCGGCCACCGCGGGTTTGACAGCCGGAACCATGCCGATGATCGGCACACTCGTCGACGCGCGGAGATCCATCAGTGCCACCGACGTCGCCGTGTTGCAGGCGACGACGATCACCTTGGCGCCACGCTGGACCAAGGCCCCGGTGATCAGCGCGGCGCGGGCGATGATCTCGGCAGGCGTCCGCTGACCATAGGGGCAATAGGCGCTATCGGCATAGTAGAGGACATCTTCAGCCGGAAGGAGCGACCGGATCTCTCGCAACACGCTGAGGCCGCCCAGCCCGGAGTCGAACATTCCGATAAAGCCATCGTCGCTCATTGCCCGAGCTTTCCTCGTATCGACATCTCAGGGCGTCACGATGAACCCAAGCGGCTGTGTGAAGACTGTTCGTCTCGTGCGACGCGGTCAGGAACCACCCCTCCTAGGGACACGGCACACCATGCCCGGCCGCCAAGCACCTCCCTGACCCGTGCCACCCAGCCTCTGACACCGGCGCTCCCGCTCTCGGTGCCTGGTCGCGCATTGGCCGCGCCCCGCCTAGCCGCCTTCGAGCCCGCTTATCGGGCTCAGCGATGGGGCTTGGAGCCCCGCGCGCTGGCGGCCGCCATGGTCCATTCCGGCACCCTCGATCCGAATTCCGTATTACGCGACCACCGTGACGGGGGTTCCGATCGGTGTCCAGGTATAGAGGAATTCCGCAACATCAAGCGGCAGGTTGACGCAGCCATGGCTCATCGGCGTGCCGAAGTTACTGTGCCAGTAGGTGCCGTGCAGCGCGTTGCCAAGGTTATCAAAGTACATCACGTACGGCACGTTCGGCACAAAGTAGTCCTCGCCACTGACCGTCCCCTTCATGTCTTGAACCTCATATTTCGTCAGGACCGACCACCGGCCGATCGGGGTCGTCGTGAACGGGATCTCCGCGGTGCCCGTGCTCACGAGGGTGGTGACGATCATCTCGCCGTTCTCGTAGGCCCACATTCGCTGAGCCGAGATGGAGATGACGATCTCCTTGGATCCTCCCTGGATGGGACCTGGTCCGAAGCCACCGACGCCGGTCGCGAGGCTGTCGTCATCTTCACTGACCACGGGCTCGGGAGGGACAAAGAGCATCTCATCGTAGGCGGGAACGTCCGGTGGCCGGGCGATGGGATCGGTATCCAGTTTCAGGCGCTTCGCCAGCTCCTTGCCGATCGGCCGCACCGTGATGTCTTCACCACGCTTCCATTGCAGCGCGCCCCGCTCAAACATCTGAACTTGCCGGCCATCCCTAGCGATGAACTCCTCCGAGACCGGAGGACCGAGCAGCTCAGCGCCGTCCATCTTATCCCAGAACACTTTGAATCCGAAGCGGAGCGAGTGTTGGGTCTCGGCGAAGACCGAGCAAGCCACCTCGTCCATCGTCCCGCACGCGTCAGAGGAGGCAGGTTGGAACGCTTCCGGATATTTCGGAGCGAGGATTTCGGCGGCGTCCTTGCCGATCGGGAGGGTCTCGACCTGCTCGCCGGCCGGTTCATCCGGCAAGTAGACAAGCGCGACGCCCTCGTAATACTGGACAATGTGCTCGTCGTCCGGGCGCTCGCTAAACGGTGTCTCGGTCTTGAACTCCTCGGTGACCGGGTTACCGAGAATCTCGGGGTACTCCCGCCAGAGTTTGAGGAAGAGACCGTCGACCGTGTGGCCGGCCTCGGCGATATAGACGGTCCTCGGTGGGGACCAAGCGACGTCCTGAGCGTAGGTGAGCACGGGGGAAATGCTAGAGATCAAGAACGCCATCAACGTCAACGGAACCAACTGTGTCATGCTTCGATAGGTTCGATGGTGTTGATGTCGCGGCAAGGTGCCCATCCTCACGGATGCTCCTCCTCTGTGTCAATTCGTCTAGCGGATATCATGTACGTACACTTTATCACGGACTCGTATCTCGATGGTACCACGGAGCGCCACTCCGCTCTCCTCACCGGCACGCGAGCATGCTACGATCGCTCTAACCCGTACGGATGCATCAATGACCCTCGTAAAGAGACCGCCACGGCCACATGGAGTGTACGTTGAGTCAAACGATATGGCATGAGCCAGACGCGTTACCGCCGGAATATGCCTCGCTCCATACGGATCCATTGTTGGCGGCGCTCCTCTACCAGCGAGGAATGCGCGACGTGACCTCGGTCTCACGCTTCCTGCAACGCCAGCCGAGTGCCGCGCCAGATCCGTACCAGATTCCCGGCATGGAGGAGGCCGTCCTTCGCGTCGGCAAGGCGCTCCAGGCGCGTGAGACCATCGGGATCTTCGGCGATTACGACGCCGATGGCATCACCGCGACCGCGCTGCTCGTGCGGGCACTCCAGGGCGTCGACTCGGAGCAGCGTCGTGTCATTGCCCGCCTCCCGACCCGGGCGGAGGGGTATGGCCTCAGCCGGGTGGCCATTGATGAACTGGTCGATGCCGGCGCGCGTCTCTTGATCGCGGTCGATTGCGGCAGTAGCGACCCGGAGCATGTCGGCTATGCGCGGACACGGGGTCTCGACGTCATCGTCATCGATCACCATCAGATGGCTGCCGGGGACACAGGTCCGCTCGGGGCCATCGTCGTCTCCGCGCAACTATCCCCGGACCCGCTAGCACCTGCCCGGCAGCTCGCGTCAGTTGGACTCGCCTACTTGCTCGTCTCGGCCCTCGCCCAAGAGGGCTGGCCGATCGGCGACGGACATTCCGAAACCGATCTCCAAGACCTCGTCGCCATCGGCACCATTGCGGATGTCGCACCACTCACGGGAATCAACCGGGCACTCGTGCGAGACGGCCTCGCGATGATGCGAGACCGGCCCCGCGCCGGTCTCGCCGCCCTTTGCGCCGTCAGTGACGTAAAGCTCCGGATGCTGGATGCCGAGGACATTGGGTTCCGGCTTGCTCCCCGGCTCAACGCGGCAGGCCGCCTCGGCGATCCCAGCCTGGCGCTCGATCTGCTCCTGACGGACGACCCGAAGCTAGCTTCCCGCATCGCGGGCCAGTTGGAAGCGATCAACGTCAAGCGCAAAATCGACACCGCTCGGATGTTCGATGATGCCCAGCGCCTCCTCGAGCAAGACCCGGATTGGGAAAAGCGACCGGTGATCGTTGTCCGCAGCACGGACTGGACAGCCGGGCTTGTGGGCATCGTGGCGGGTCGCCTCGCCGAGCAGTACGGCAGGCCTGCCCTCGTGCTCCACGACGACGGCGAGCGCAGCCGCGGCTCGGCACGCTCGGTTCCCGGCCTCGACATTACGCAAACATTGGGAACGCCGGCCTGCAACGGCCTGCTCCTGCACTATGGCGGGCATCGGCAGGCCGCCGGGCTCACGCTTTGGTCCACGAGCGTACCGGCCCTGAGGTCGGCGCTCGAAAACACCGTCGCGGCCACCGGCATGCAACTCCCGCTCTCTCCATCGTTGCGGCTCGACGCGGAGATCCCCATCGCCCGCCTCAGGCTGGATACGGCACGCGCCCTCGCGACGCTGGAACCCTTCGGGGCCGGCAATGAGCGGCCGCTGCTCCTCCTGCGGGACGTGGAGATCTCCCGTTATACCGTGATGGGACGCGACAAGAGCCACCTCAAGCTCTTCATTCGCATCAACGGGCGGGAGGTCCCGGTTCTCGCCTGGGGCGCGGCTGATCGCTCCCATGAGTTCATGAAACATCGGGCCTGGGATCTGGCGATCACCGTCGGCGAAGATCACTGGAACGGTCAGGCCAGGCTCCATATCGAAGCAAAGGATTTCCGCCCGACACAATGACAACGGTGAACGCCACTCGCGGCGTTCGTGTCATCTCCGTGCGTGACAACCCTCGTGCCCGCTCCCCCAACCCCCACTGGAGGCGACGATCTCGCGTCCAGCCGGCTTCGAGCCGGCTTATGAGGTTGAGCGCCGGGACTTGCAGCCCCGCGCGGTGGCGGTCGCCCTGTCCCTTTCCAGCAGGCCAGCCGATGTCGTAGCCGTGACGCGCCCTCAAGCGAGAGCATTCCACCTCGGCGGTCGTGCGTCGACTCCTAGCTGACGCTAGTTTCAGCTGTCCGCCACGATCGCGGCCTCCGGATGGGGGACATGCGAGCGATCGCTGATCGGCAATGGGCCGTCGACAACCTGCTCGAGTTTCTCAACCTGGGTCTCGTCGAGCATAATCGCCGCCGCGATAACCTGGTCCATGTTGCTGACGAAGATGAATTCAAGATCGTTGCGGATATTCTCGGGAATCTTCATCAGCTCTCGCTGATTGTCCACGGGAGCGATGATCCGGCGAATGCCGTGCCGGTGCGCCGCGAGGCTCTTGTCCTTCA
>DASYWB010000244.1:0-8582 GCA_035936495.1 Thermomicrobiales bacterium | reverse complement strand
CTTCCGGACGCTGGTCACGCGGCATGCTGGCTGCTTAATCCCAAGCATGCCGGCACGGGCGGCACCGTCCAGAGAGAAGCTGTGCATGGGTGACGGCGAGCAAGGCGTGGCTGTCGCGGACTATCCCGCCACCGAGGCTTCGCCCGTGGATGTCCCCTTCGTCGTCGTGGACGATGTCTCGGTCTCGTTCAACACCAGAAAGGGCATCTTCCGTGGCGAGCAGGTTCGCGCACTGAACGGTGTCAGTGCCGCCATCGCACGGGGCGAGACCTTGGCATTGGTCGGCGAGTCGGGGAGCGGCAAGACGACCCTGGGCCGCGTCTCGCTTCGGCTCATCAAGCCGACTGCGGGCCGCGTCCTGTTCGATGGGCGCGACATAACCGGTGTTAACGATGGCGACCTAGGGTGGTTCCGACAGCGGGCGCAAATCATCTTCCAGGACCCGTTCTCGAGTCTCAACCCCTACATGCGGGTGGGCGACCTCATCGAGGAGCCGCTGCTGATCGATGGCGAGTATGGCCGGTCGGAGCGCGCTGAGCGGGTGCGGAGGGCGCTGGAGGCGGTCGACCTCGTCCCCGCCGGCCGGTTCGTGTCGAAATATCCGGGACAGATGTCGGGCGGGCAGCGTCAGCGGGTGGGGATCGCGCGAGCCTTGGTTCGCGATCCAGAGTACATCGTGGCCGACGAGCCGGTCTCGATGATCGACGCCTCGAGCCGGATCGAGGTCCTGAATCTCCTTCGTTCGCTGCAACAGGATCGCGGCGTCGCGTTCCTCTCGATCACCCATGATATTGCCAGCGCCCGCTACTTCGCCGACCGCATCGCGGTCATGTATCTCGGGGAGGTCATGGAGCAGGGGACGGCCGGTGAGGTGATCGACGCACCACTCCATCCCTACACGCGAGCGTTGGTCGCCGCCATACCCGAGCCGGACCCCGCGAACCGATTCCGCCGACGGCAGGTCGTGCCGGGGGAGCAGGTCGGCCTCACCCAGACCCCAATCGGATGCCCGTTCTTCTCCCGCTGCCCCGAGCGCATTCCGGGGACATGTGACGTCGTTCGCCCGCTGCTCGCCGATCAGGGCTCGGGGCACCGTGTCGCGTGCCACCTCTATCCGGGGGCGACCCGAGCGGCCGCGTCAATGCCTCCGCACCACGTTCATATCGCGCGGAGCGATCGGCCCTAAACCTCGTCCCGCAGCATCACGCGACGGCGCTGGCGTTCGACGCGAGCCGCTTCCCGGATGAGATCCTTGACGCGATCCGGGTCGGCGACGTTGTGGAGGATTTTTACGGGAGCGGTCGCATCGCTGGTTTCGACGGTGATGTCGCCGAAGCCGCCGACGCGCTCGCCCGGATGCTGCTGGACGGCAACGTCATTCACCCGGTAGAGGTCGATCTCCTCCGTGCGCCGGCCGATGAAGCCTTGGTCGATCATCAATCGCTCGCTCGTCAGCTTGTAACGGTTGGTCAGCGCTTTGGCCGGGGAGAACAGCTTGCTCGGGCGGCCCCGCCAGAGGACACGCTCGCCGCCGGGTTCACCATCCATGTCATGTCCGGCGGGCAAGCCGTCATCGGCGATACGGCGACCTTGTGCGTCCTTGCCGCCGAGACCGACCGGCGGGTTCATGACCGCTTGGGCTTCCGCGACGTCGGCCAAGCGACGGCCGCACTTGTCGCAGAAGGCAGCATGCTCGTCGTTCTCGGTTCCACAATCCGGGCAATAGATCATCGCTCGTCTCCCTCGGGCGGTAATGGTGAGCCGCACCAGGTGGCCCAATAGGCATCGACTTCCGACCGATCATACCAAGTGCGACGACACCCCGTGATCGGCATCCGAGCATGGAGCTCATGGCTCATCTTATTTATCCCGCGCTCAATCGAGCGAGCTGGTCCCGTTCCCGGTCGAAGATGCGGCGTAGGATCGCGATGGTGGCGGCATAGGTCGAGTCCATCCCAAAGAAGGACAACCCACGGGCACCGAGGGTTTGGGCGCGGGTGTAGGGCGTGTCAGATGCATAGTGCAGGATCCCCAAATCGACCATCCCTGGGGTCCCCAGCCGCAGGTTGATCGCCTCGGTGGCTGGGTAGCGGCGTAGAAAGACGTCCTCATAGACGGCATTGAGGAACGGGCCTGCCTCCATCTCAACGACGGTGTAGTTCTCACGATAGTAGAAGTCGAGATACCCCTGGTTCTGAAGATAGGTGCCTTTGACCGTCACGGCCTTTTGGTTGTCGAGGGCGGCGCCGAAGACCAGATAGGGCGCCAGGCTCTGATAGGAGAAGCAGTTGTCAAACCAGTAGGTGTTTCCGGAGTGCTCGTCATAGACCACGTCGGCGATCATGACGTCGCCAATCCGGCCATTGAGCGTTGCCGCCTTCCCGAGGATGTAGATGCCGCGGAGCGCGTCAGTTGACATTCCCACCTGGCTCAAGATGTGGTAGGCGGCGAGTCCCAGCGGGTAGTTGATGTTAATGATGACGGCGTCCGACCCCTCGGCGTGGGGATCGAAGCCATCGGCGCGAAGCCCGTCGTCGGGGTCGACAGACTCATCGCGCTGATCGGCACCCCCCTGCAGCCGCGGATCGAAATGAGCGGGATCGAGCTTCGCGAGGTCGATGATCTGCGCGCCGACATCAACCGCTCCTGCCGGTTCCAGGTGGTAGATACCGAGCGCCTCTTCTTCCGCCGTGCGGCGGGCCCGCTCGTCCGCGCGGTTCGGGTCGGTGAAATACTGACGTGCCGCGAAATAGAGAAGATTGTCCCAAGCTGAGCGGGTCTCCTCGGCTTCAAGCAGCTCGAGCTGCGACGTGAGCTCGGCATCGCTGCTCTCCCGGATGAACCGCGTCAACATCTCCTTTCGCCGGCGGGCGGTGCCGGAGAGCACGTTGACGATGCTGTGCGTGTTCGATGACACGAAGTAGTAGGGCCGGTCGGTGAGCCCGAGGTCGCTCAGGGCATGGGCGACCGGTGACCACCATTGGCGGGTCGATCGCGCATACCCGAGGTGGCTGCCTCCAAGCATCCGGAGGGTGACCCGTTTTCGCGTGGTGGCCATCTTGTCGAGATTCAACCAGAGATCTTTGCCCCAGACGAGCTGAAGCCTCTTCCAATCCTCGTCACTGATGAGCAGCAGCTTGCCGATGTTCGCTAACTGATCCCCGGCTACGTCTCCCCCCCGGGCCACTCGACGTATCGCCTGCGCCAAGTCGGGATTCTGGCGGAACTGACGGTGGAACTTGTTCCATTCGATCTGATAGGCCACGATGGTCGGGATCAGGTCGTCCAGGTCGGACGCGGAGGCGATGTATGCGGCAAGCATGGCTTCGCCGTCGTATAACCACTTGCGTCGCCTGCCGGGCGCCGATTCCGAAATCCACTGGTCGACCGACATGTACCCGGCCTGTGCGAACGCGCGGGCGGACTGTCCCAACAGGATGTGCTCCACGTCGACGATGCAGCGCGGTAATCGCTGAGTTGAATACATGAACGCGTTCATGTCGGGTGCGGCTTCACTCGCTCCGGCATGCAGGCTGGACGAGGCGGTGATGTGCGCCGGCTCCAGGCTGCTGACCCCGATGGCGCCAGAGCTCTGAAGGAGCGTGGTGTAGGTGCGGACGTAGAGATCGACCTCGCGTTTGCCCGGCCCATGCTGACGTGGGATGGGAAGATCCGGCGCGGATAGCGAATCCATGCGCAGCTGATCGTCATCGAACTGTTCGGCTTGGCTCACGACGGGGCGATCCATTGGTTCTCCGTGCTACGCGCCTGACCCACAAGGCTCGTATCTCTCTCATCTTATCAACAGGGTCAGGGCTGCAATCAGTTGCCCGGCAGTATAACGAGCCCCGCCGGGCGTCGTCGCTCGCCTGGTGAAGGTGAGGTCGCGGGCCTACGAGCCCGTCACGGACGGGCGAGTTGTCGTACAGTTTGCTGGGCTCATGCTTTTGGGAAGACAACCTGAAATGTTGACCGAGGGTCGGAGGAGCCGGGCCCGGTTTCCGTGACCAACAGCAGATGGCGTAGGCCACCGCTTGGCACGACAATAGGATTCAGGATTGTGAGCGATCGCGAACGTGGCCGGTCGAGGAGTAACCTCCCGGCTCGGGACGGAGACTCGAGAAAGGAATCGAACGCCGGCCAGCCGCGCCGGGCCGGTGATGAGTGGTCGATGACCGACCGGGTCTTCACCGGTCGCACCTCGCCCAAGGCGGCGCGGGACGATCAAACGGGGCGACGGGCCGCTACCCCGCCCAGAACCACCACGTGGCGCACGGAATCCGGTGGTCGTGGTGCCGGAGGCCGCTCCGTCATGATTGGCGCGGTGCTCTTTCTCGGGCTGACGGTCGTGTTTGCCGGCGTTGGCCGTCCCGATAGCGACTCGCGAGGCGCGTTGAGGTCCACCGCCGTGCTCACCGAGCCTGCCGTGGCCAATGACTTGATCGGTTTCGCTCCGAATCAGCCTCCGCGGGAGCAAGGATCGGGACAGAGTGCTGGCGTCTCCGCCGCGGCCGATCTCAATGGCGACGGGGTGCCCGTCGTCTGTCTCGATCCCGGCCATGGCGGCGGTGACCCCGGCTTCACCCGCTCGGAAAAAGGAGACGTTCCGCGCATGAACGAGGCCGATCTTAACTTGGAGGGCGCGGTCGAGCTAGCGCGGCGCCTGGAGAACCACGGTATCGTGGTCGTCATGACCCGCCGGGACGATGTCGCGGTAAACGCGGAAGGCGCGGATGTCAACGGTGACGGTGAGACGTTTGACGCCGCTCGCCGGGACGGCAAAGCACTGAGCGATGCCATGCGCGTTGGTGATTTCGATGAGTTGCAAGCCCGCATAAACATTTGCAATCGCGCTGACGCTGACCTGCTCGTCTCCATGCACGTCAACGGCTACGACGAGCGAACGACGGTTCGTGGTTACGAGGCCTGGTATACCGGGTGCCGGGAGTTCGGGGAGCAAAGCGAGCGCTTCGCGGTGCTCGCGTACGATGCATTGAGCCAAGAATTGACCGCGGCGGGCTTTGAGACGGAGCCGCGCGGACTGAAGAACGACTGCGTGGCCGATGTCGACCCGAGCGACCCGCTGCTCGCGCACAATATGATTATCACCGGCCCAGAGGTTCCCGGCAAAATCGCGCCGAGCGAGATGCCGGGCGCGATCATCGAGACCCTCTTCTTGTCAAACGAGGAAGACGCGAGATTCCTGGCGTCGGAAGCGGGACGCGATGCCATTATCAAGGCTTACGAGCGCGCCATCCTGGCCTACTTTCAGGACGGTGATGCGACCAATGAGTAGCAATCACCCTCAGAAAGCGAACACGTTATTGAGATCGGGTTCGAGAATCGATCGCCGCGCTGTTCTGAGCGGCATGGCCGCGAGTGTTGTCGGCCTGGCCGGCTGTGCCGCGGACGCGGCCGACCCACCGGCAACGGTCGCTCCGGCGACCGCGACGAGCGCGCCGGCCGCGTCACCGACAGCCGCCGAGCCGGTAGACGCGAGCACTCCCGTGCCAGCCCGGGCAAGCCAAGCGGCCAATCTCAGCGCGTCCACGTTGCGGGACGGCCAGGCACTCGTCACATCGCCGCGTTTGCCGCTGTTCGGCGTTGGCGCCGATCAGGTCGGACCGTTGCTAGCGGGCGAGATCGAGGACTGGCAGGCCGTCGGCTGTGGCGTGAGCTTGCCGGTCGAGCCGGTGGCTCTGGAGGCGACCGTGCCGGAAGGGATGACCCCGGTCGAAACCGTGGTGGACTACGAGGCGCTCGTCGCGGCGCTCGACGCCCGGTCCGGCGCGGTCGCGGTCGTCCCGCTGGATGTGGTGGACTTTCGTGTCAACGTGTTGTCCGTCGATGGCGTCGATCCGTTGCGCCACCGTGCGACCGGGGCTGATGGTCCGATCTCGCGGGTCGGCGTGGTCGGCGATATCGTGCCCGGGCGAAACGTCGGCATCAAGATGCGAACCTATAACGATTACACTTATCCCTTCCATGATGTCGCGGCGGAGCTTGCCTCCTACGACCTCACCATTGCGAATCTCGAGGGAAATTTCTCACAGACCATCCCGCCTCCCGAAGATCCGAACACCTTCGACTTCATCTGTGACCCGGCCATGATCCAGGGCTTCCGTCTGGCGGGGATCGATGCCGTCAGCTTGGCCAATAACCACACGGCCTGGAACGAGTCAGGCTGGGGCGTTCAAGCACTCCTCGACACGCTCTCGGCATTAGACGCCGCCGAGATGCCGCGCTTCGGCGCCGGTCGCACACTGGAAGAGGCGCGTCAGGTCTGGACCGCGGAAATCGGGGGTTTGCGTCTGGGCTTCCTCAGCGTCGATGGCGTCACCGCGAACCAGGAGTTCCCATACCGGGATAAGGAGATGGGCACGGTCGGGGCCGAGTGGGCGGCCGGCCCGGATTCCCCGGGGACGAATCCCTTCTCCATGGAGCAGTTGGTGACCGACGTCACCATGGCGGCTGAAGAGAACGATATCGTGATCCCGTACCTCCACATGGGCGCGGAGTATCGGTGGATCGTGCCCGAATGGGTAGTTGCCGCGGCCCACGCGGCAATCGATGCCGGTGCGACCATGGTCGTGACGAATCATCCCCACATCATCCAAGGCATGGAAATCTACGCCGGACGGCCCATCATCTACTCGGTCGGCAACTTCATCTTCGACCAGATGTTCAGCGTCGATACCCGCCAGGGCTTCATCTTGGAGGTCACCTTCGACGGCGCGCGCGTGGTCGGCATCCGCCTTCGTGGCGTCGAGATCAAGGATTTCTGCCAGCCTCGCCTGATGACCGCGGGCGAGCAAGCCGCCATCATGGACCGCTTCTGGCGCTCGACGGACATCCTCGCCGAGCGGTAGAGGTCCGGCTCCTCGCCCATGGCGGATAACACCCTGATTAGCTACTATAATAGCTAATCAGTCTACGTTCATAATAAGAGGAGGATCACCATGTCTCGAGTCGTCACCGCCACCGAAGCGAAAAACCGATTAGGCGCCCTGCTCGAAGCCGTGGCCGAACACCAAGATGAGGTCATCGTCGAGAGCCATGGCCGCGCCCGCGCGGTGATTCTCCCCGTCGATGCCTACGAGGAGTTCCAGGCGCTACGCGACCAGAAGCGGCGCACGGATGCTATCGCGCGATTAGACCAGTTGAATAAACGAATCGAGATGGCGAATCGGGACTCGGGTTGGACCGACGATGAGGCCATTGCAATCGCGGACGCGATATCGCACGAGATCATCAATCGCGTGGCGGAACGCGGGGAACTAACCTTCGAGCGTGATCGCCGCGCCGACAGTGGTAGGAGTACCGCTGCACGGTGAGAGCGGTCTTCGATGCCAATGTCTATATCAGTCAGTTGCTCTCGCGTCGGCCTGCTACCTCGGCGGTAACACTTCTTTTGAAAGCCGCTGCAACAGAAAGCTTCACGCTGCTATTTTCGCCACTGATTGGCGCGGAAGTCTCTGACACGATTGCCACCAGACCAGATCTCGTTCTCCGTGCCGGCACCTCCGCTATTTCTGATCTGATGCAGATCGCGGAGGAGGTTGCGGAGGTGATGATGCCGCCGATCGCCGGGCCACTGCCCGAGATCGGCCGCGACCGCAAAGACGATTACTTGATCGCCCACGCGGTTGTCGCGGGGGCGGATTTCCTGGTGAGCTGGGACAAAGACCTGCTTGATTTGGGGCAGGTCGAACACGTTCGCATCGTGACGCCCGGTGAGATGGTGCGTATTCTTCGAGAACAAGGCGTGATTCAAGAGTGACGCGGATGATGGGATAGGCACGGATGCCGGCAGTGATCGCATTCTCCATAGCCACCGAAGCGAAATCAGCAAGCATGATGGCTAATATTCGTGTTGCCAAAAGGAGTTGTCACATGTCCCGTACCGTCACCGCCACCGAAGCGAAAAATCGATTAGGCGCCCTGCTCGAAGCTGTGGCCGAACACCAAGATGAGGTCATCGTCGAGAGCCATGGCCGCGCCCGCGCGGTGATCGTGCCGGTCGTTGCCTACGAGGAGTTGACCGCACTTCGAGATCGGAAGCGCCGCCAGGACGCGGTGTCGAGTCTAAGGCGCTTGCGAGAGCAGGTACGTGCACGGAATGAGGATCTGAGCGATGAAGAAGCGTTAGCGATTGCTGATGAGATTAGTCACGCGGCAGTTGATCGTATGGCGGAGCGAGGCGAGATTGTTTTTGAGCGGGACAAGAGATAAGCACCTTCGATGCGTGCATTGCTGGACGCAAATGTGTTTCTCAGCTTCCTCCTGTCTTCGGACGCTTTGGCGTCCGCTACAGGCATCATCCTCCACGCGGCTGCCAACGGTCGATTTACGTTGCTCTTTTCTCCGGGTGTAGCAGACGAGGTCAAAGCTAAGGTACGGGAACGTCCTGATCTCGCTCGCAAAATAGCGCTCGCCGAAGCTGATCGCCTCCTTGCAAGCATCGCGGATCTGGCTCTGGTCATCACTCCAAGCATTGATAGGATCCCGGAGATGGGCCGCGACCGCAAAGACGATTACTTGATCGCTGACGCCGTCGTCGCGGGCGCCGATTTCCTCGTGAC
>DASYWB010000243.1:0-3641 GCA_035936495.1 Thermomicrobiales bacterium | reverse complement strand
GGGAGAGCGGTTGACCAGGCAGCCATGCACGGGGTATCTAGAACTTAGGCAAAAATGGGTAGACAGGGATCCAGAATGACCTAGGATTGTACGATTGCCGCCAGACGGTGGCAGAAGAGTTGCTCGAGTCCAGGGGATGAGAGAGACGCGTGGTTGACGATCGCTTGGTCATGGTGGGCACAAGCCATGAGCGTGCACCGGTCGAGGTGCGCGAGCGGCTCGCTTTGTCGACGTCCGGGCAGCCGGAAGCGCTTGAGATTCTGCGCCGGTATGCATCCGAGACGCTGATCCTGTCGACCTGCAATCGGACTGAGATCTATCTCTGGACCGATCCGTCGGTCGACGGAGCCGCGTGGGTCAGGCGGTTCTACATCGATCACAAGGGTGTGCCAGAGGCGGTGTTTGATGGCGCCACGCGGCTGACGCGCGGTGAGCCAGCGGTCCACCACCTGTTCCGGGTCGCGAGCGGCCTCGAGTCATTAGTGCTCGGTGAGCCGCAGATTCTAGGGCAGCTACGGGCCGCGCTCGACCAGGCGCACACGGTTGGGACCGCCGGGCCGCATCTCTCCCGCCTGGCGACGGACGCGCTTCGCGTTGGGAAGCGGGCGCGCAGCGAGACGGGGATCGCCCGGAATCGGACCTCGGTCGCGCATGCCGGGGTTGATCTGGCGTCGCGCCACCTCCGAGGATTAGCGGGGCGGCGGGCGGTGGTGATCGGGGCCGGTGAGATGGCGCGTCTAACGGCGAAGCTGCTTCGCGGCCGCGGTATCGCCGAAGTGGTGATTGCCAACCGCTCGCTCGACAACGCTGAAGAGATCGCCCAGGCGGTCAAGGGCAAGGCAATTCCACTCACGGCCCTCAGTGGTGAGTTGTTCACCGCCGACGTCACTTTCGGCGCGGCCACGACGGAATCCTATCTTTTCGACCACACCACCCTGAACGGCCAGCTTGCGGCGCGCCAGGCACCGTTGCTCGCGATCGACCTCGGGGTTCCGCGGAACATCGACCCGGCGCTTGACGGTCACGCGATGATTCAGCTCTTCGATGTTGATGACCTGGAATCGGTCGCCCATGAGGTGCGCTCGGATTACGCGGTGGAAATCGCCCGCGTGGAGGAGATCGTCACCGAGGGTGCCAAAGCCTACCTGGCGTGGCAGGCGGCGCGGTCGGTCGCGCCGGCGGTGGCAGCGTTGAGGAAAAAGGGCGAGACGGTACGGGATCAGGAAGTGGCAAAGGCGCTGGCGAAGCTCTCACACCTCTCGGAACGGGATCAAAACGTCCTCCGGACCATGGCGGCATCGTTGACGGGTAAGTTGCTACACGCACCGGTGGCGCACCTTAGCTCCGCGGGGCGAGAGCTCCAGACGCGAGATGCCGACGCCGCGTTGCGACTGTTCGGGCTCGACATCAACAGTGGTGATAGCTGAACAAAGGATGCACCGATGACAACCGGGATCTCCGAACGCACGATCACGCCCGCGCCGGAACTGAACCAGGAGCGGTCGCGAGCCGCTTTTGAGGCCGCCCAACGGGTGCTGGTCGGCGGTGTGAACAGCCCGGTCCGGGCTTTCCGGGGAGTCGGGGGCACGCCAGTCTTCGTTGACCATGCCAGTGGCTCGCGGGTCGTTGACATCGACGGCAATTCGTACATCGACTACGTCTTGTCCTGGGGGCCGATGATTCTCGGTCACGCCGATCCGGATGTCGTGGAGGCGGTCGAGCGGGCCGTGCGCCGGGGAACGAGCTACGGGGCGCCGACGCTGGCTGAAACCGAGCTGGCGGAGCTTGTCGTCGAGATGGTGCCTGGCGCGGAGATGGTGCGGCTCGTGTCGTCGGGCACCGAGGCGACCATGAGCGCTCTGCGGCTGGCCCGGGCGTTTACCGGGCGGTCGAAGATCATCAAATTCGCGGGGTGTTACCACGGGCACGCGGACCTGCTGCTGGTCCAAGCGGGGAGTGGCGTCGCGACGTTTGGATTACCCGATAGCCCCGGCGTCCCGGCCGGAACGACCGCCGACACGCTGGTGGCGCCGTTCAACGATCTGGAAGCGGTCGAGGACACCTTCGCGAGGTATGGCGAGGAGATCGCGGCGATCATCGTCGAGCCGGTGCCGGCCAACATGGGCGTCGTGATGCCCGAGCCAGGCTACCTGGAGGGATTGCGCCGGATCACGAGCGAACACGGGGCGGTGCTGATCTTTGATGAGGTGTTGTCGGGCTTCCGGGTCTCACCCGGAGGAGCGGCGGAACGCTACGGCGTCACGCCCGACGTGGTGACCCTCGGTAAGGTGATGGGCGGGGGGTTCCCCTTAGCCGCCTACGCCGGACGGCGAGAGATCATGGAGATGATCTCGCCCGTGGGTGCAATGTACCAAGGCGGAACGCTATCCGGGAATCCGGTGGCGACCGCCGCGGGTATCGCCACCTTGCGGAAGCTCCGCGAGCCGGGGGTATTTGCCGGCATAGAGGCGAAGGCGGCCCGGCTGATCACGGGGATGACTGAGGCCGCTAATGACGTTAGTTTGCCGGTCCAGACATCGCACCTGGGAACGCTCGGCGGGTGTTTCTTCGTCGACCGGCCGGTGCGGGACTACGCCGACGCCAAGACGAGCGACACGGCGCGCTATGCTCGCTTCTTCCATGGTCTGTTGCGCCGCGGCGTCGCGATGGCACCGTCCCAATTCGAGGCCATCTTCCTTTCCTCGGCACACACGGAGCAAGACATCGACGATACTCTTCAGGCGATCGGCGAGACGATGCATGAGCTGGCTGTTGCTACACGGTAGGCTGGACGGATCAGGCGGGATGAGTGCCGGTCATCCGGCTGGCATAACCGCGATGACCCCGCTCGCGCTCTGTCACGCGGGCTGTGCGCTCGCGGCACGCGTACGTGAGGGGATGAAGTAACGTATGATTTGTCGTCCGGCACTCGCCCTGAGCGAACAGCCCGCGTCCGGATCCCCGTCGGCCCCGCGTATCCTATGCTATCATTTAGGAAGTATTGAGTGCCCACGGGCCAATGGAGGAGAGAGATGAGCACACCCATTGACGTATCGGACAGCACCTTTGAGAAGGAAGTCCTGCAATCCGACAAGCTCGTGCTCGTTGACTTCTGGGCTGAGTGGTGTGGCCCCTGCCGGGCGATTGCGCCGGTGCTGAAAGAGATCGCGGCTGAGCAGGAGGACCGGCTCAAGGTCGCGAAGGTCAACATCGACGAGAATCAGCAGTACGCGGCGCAATTTGGGATCACGAGTATTCCGACGATGATGCTGTTCAAGGATGGCCAGAAGGTCGATCAGATCGTCGGCGCTCTGCCGAAGCGCTCGATAACCGACCGGATCGAGCAGCAGGCGGAGCAGACCGCGACGGCGTAGACCGTAGCTATTAGCATTCAGGTATCAGCGGCCCCTGGTGACTGATGGCTAGGGGCCGCTGCTTATCTACGTGTTGTAGGCAATGCGGGTGGGAGCGTCGGGCCTGGCCGCCTTCGGTGCAGCACGCTTTGATCCGGCTTACTTCGTGCAGCGCCGGGACATGAGTCCCGCGCGGTGGCGGCTGTCATCGGCGATGCTGGCGCCCTCTGTCTGGGTTCCGGATGATAGGGTGATGGCGCAAGTCGGCAGAGCCGCGCTCATGAGCGC
>DASYWB010000242.1:0-8630 GCA_035936495.1 Thermomicrobiales bacterium | reverse complement strand
TCTGCGTCCCGCGCGGCTGGTCGTCCTGGAAGCCACCAGCGGCCATGAGGACGCCACCGCCGCCGCGCTGGGGATCGCCGCGATCCCCGGCGCCGTGGTCAACCCACGGCAGGTCCGCGACTGCGCCCGCGCCACCGGCCGCCTGGCCAAGACCGACCGCCTCGACGCCCGGGTCCTGGACCACTTCGCGGCGGCAATGCACCCGGTACCCCGCGCGGCCCGACGCCGCCACCCAGGAACTGCAGGCCCTCGTCACCCGCCGCCAGGTCCAGGGAATGCTGACGATGGAGCACAACCGGCAGCGCCAGGCCTCCGCCGCGGTCCAGGCCCCGATCGCCACCCATATCGCCGTTCTGGCGCAGGAGCGGCGGCAGCTGGACCGGCACCTCTTCGCGATGAGTGCCGCCCATCCCCGCTGGCGTCTCCAGGATGGACTGCTGCCGAGCGGGCCGAGGGTCGGCCCGGGCCGGTCGCACACCCTCCTGGCCGCCCTGCCCGAACGGGGCTCCCTCGCCCGCCAGGCGATGGCGGCGCTGGTCGGCGTGGCGCTGCTCAATTGCGACAGCAGCACCCGCGCGGGGCGCCGGCGCGGCCGTCCCAAGGTCCGGACGGCGCTCTCCAAGGCTGCCCTCACCGCGACGCGCGGCACCCCGGTGATGGCCACCACCTCCCCGCGATTCCGCGCCGCGGGGAAACCGCCGAAGGTAGCCCTCACCGCCGGCATGCGGAACCTGTTGGCCATGCTCAATGCCATGCTCCCTCACCAGACCGCGGGGGATCCGTCCTTCGCTTCCCAGACTTGACACCCCACACAGTTGCTCTCCCGATGCGCGGGAGAAGGGCTGTTGGGAGCGGTCGTGGCTCTGTCGGCGATTGGTGTTGCCCGGGATCATCAATAGCTGATATGCCGCGGGCACGGCGCGCCTTGCCCCGCCCCCAATGAGAGCGAGCGCCTTCAGATCCAGTATAGAGAAGCGTTAGCCAGTTGTGACGGCCGAAGGCTGGCGCTCGCGCTTCTCCATAATGGTCGTCGAGTGGCCGGCGTCCAGCCGTGCCGTTGGGTCGTAGTGGGTGACCGCGTGGTTCACCGCCGTCACGGCCTCGGCGGCGCCGGTGGCGATCAGCTTGAATTTCGCGGGATAGCTCGTGATATCGCCGGCCGCGAAGACGCCGGGAATATGCGTCTGCATGGTCAGCGGGTCAACCACGATTTGATTGCGCTGAATCTCAAATCCCCAGGTCTTGAGCGGACCAAGGTCGGCCACGAAGCCGATCGCCACGATCAGCTCTTGCGCTGGCACGTCGTGTTCGCGTTGCTCACCATCTCTGAACCTGATGCCGCGCAAGAAGCCATCTGATCCGGCGTCGACCGCGACGACCTCACAGCCCGGAAAGCGCATATCGACCGTCGAGGCCTCAAGCTCCTGGATGGTCGCCGCGTGGGCGCGGAACTTGGACCGATGGATCAGCGTGACGTGGCGGGCGATGGGCTCCAAGGTGACTGCCCAGTCAACCGCGGAGTCACCGCCGCCGACGATGACGACCTCTTTATCCCGGAAGTCTTCGATGCGCTTGGCGAAATAGTGAACGCCCCGGCCCTCGAGGTCACGGATGCCGGGGATATCGATCCGCTTCGGCTCGAACGCGCCCACACCGGCGCAGACGATCACGGTCCGGCTGAAGCGCTCCCCCCGGCTGGTACCAAGGCGAATGAGGCCATCGGGAAGCGCCTCCAGCTCCAGAACTTCCTCGCTCAGCCGGATCTCGGGTTCGCTTCGCTGGGCTTGCAGCAGGCATTGCTCGACGAAATCTTTGGCGAGGACTTTCGGAAAGCCGATGACGTCATAGATGTACTTTTCGGGATAGATGGCGGTGAGGGCGCCACCAGGCTCCTCCAGGGAGTCGATGACCTGGGTTCGAGCGCCACGCAGACCCGCGTAAAACGCCGCGAAGAGTCCGGTCGGCCCAGCCCCGATGATGGAAATGTCGAAGATATCTCGATCGTCGTGGCGGTTCTGGCCATTGCTGGACGAGATACGTGAATCGGTCATGCGGCAGTTCCCCTTGGCGTGATCGGCGGTCGCGAGAGCGTGAGCTGTTGGCAGAGACTCATCGAGTTTACCATTGGATCACCAGCGACTCCGGCTGGGTGGATAACGGATCCATGCGCGTGCTCAGGAATCTCTTGGTACCATCCGTCTAATCCGTCGCCGGTCGTCTTGGCATGACCGACCAATCGTTCGTGTGGCTTGCAGTGAGAGTAGTGTAGGGGAGCATCTCTATGTCGTCCGCCACCATCGCCTCCGGTACGCCGAACCTCGCGGGATTGCTCTCTCGGCGGGCTCGTGACCTGCCGGCCAAGCCCCGGCTCGACGTGGGGCCCGGTGGCCCGCGCATCTCATTCGTCTATGGATTTCCCGACCCGGGCTCGTTGCCGGCCTCGGAAGTCGCGGAATCGACGCGGGCGGTCATGGAGCGGGCCGGTGACAAGGCGCTGCAGTACGGCACCGCCGCGGGAGTCGGTGAGCTGATCGAGGTCTTGCTGGCCAAGCTCAAGCGCGACCAGGGCATCGTTGCTGGGCCGGAAAACGTGCTCATCACCGCGGGTGGCTCGCAGGCGCTCGCGCTCGCGCTGGACGCCTTCGTCGATTGGGGCGATGCCATCATCACGGAGGAGCCGACCTGGATGGGAGCGGTCCGGGCCTTCGCCAACGTTGGCGCCCGGCCGGTACCGGTGCCGGTCGATGAGGACGGGACAGACGTTGAGGCGCTGGAGCGGGAGCTGAAGCGGCTTCGCTCTCAAGGCGTTCGCGCCAAGATGATCTACCTCATCACCAACTTCCAGAATCCGAGCGGTGTTTCGACCACCGAGGCGCGCCGGCGGCGGATCGTCGAGCTGGCCCAAGCATATGGAACGCTCATCTTCGAGGATGACGCCTACCACGATCTGCGCTATGCCGGCAAGAAGATTCCGCCGATTTATACGCTCGATGATAGTGGCTCGACGATGTACATGGGAACCTTCTCGAAGATCATGGGCGCTGGCATGCGGCTTGGCTGGCTGGTGGCGGCACCGGAGATCATCACGAAACTCTCGGTGCTCAAGATCGACGGTGGCACGAACGTCTTCGGCTCCTATGTCGCGGCAGAGTGGGCGCCGGAACACTTGGCAAGCCACATCGAGGAGCTCAAGCGGATCTACCAGCGCCGGCGTGACCTCATGCTCGAATCACTTGAGCGCCACATGCCGGAAGGCACGACATGGACCAAGCCGGATGGCGGGTTCTTTATCTGGGTGACGATGCCAGAGACCATCGACACAGGTCGCTTAGCGACGCAGGCGAGCGAACGCGGCGTCGATGTTCTTCCCGGCCACACCTGTTTCGTCGGCGATCGGGGGCACAACACGATGCGGCTCTCCTTCTCCTTCGCCGAAGACGAACAGATCGAACGCGGCGTCGAGATCATTGGGGAAGTCGCGAGAGGCGAACTCCTGGAATCCGGAGGCCGCGCCTCCTGACGCTACACCAATAGCCCTCCTCCCCAGCCCCCGGTCCCGGCGTGCGGGAGAGAGGGGGCGTCGCGAACGGTGGTGGCATGAGCCAGTATCGTTGTTGATCTGACATCGATATCAGAGGCTATGTGACAAGGGCCAGCGATGCGGTCGGAGGCCGGGCGCATGGCCAGCGCCCCTACGGTCCGACGGTTCCTGACCGCGTCGGAGGCGAACAGCCTTTCCACGCCGCCTCTGACCCACCTCGTAGGAGCGATGCGCCGCATCACCCAGCCCCCCACCGCACTCTACGAATCAGGCGGCGGCCGGCCCCCGGGACTCTATCCGAAAACCATGCAGCCGCAGTTCGTATCAGCGGACTCGCTGGTGACCGGACCGGCGGGTGATTCGGGCACGCCGGCGTTGAAGCGAGCCGGCCATCGCGCTCGCGGCCAAGATGACAACCGCGCTGCCGGCGATCACCAGCCACGGAAGGATCCACCCCGGTAGGACTGGCTCCTCGCGCGCCGTCCCCGCCGCAAACCGGGAGAAGTGCGTCAAGGAGGCGTGGATCATCGCCTCATCGTCTGAGACGCTTTCCATCGCCTCGAGGGCGTTCGACTCCACTGAGTAAACCGTCGCCTGCTGCGGATCGAGGCCGGACGGCAGCGCGAGTCCCAAGGTAACTGCCCGCGCCAGGCGGGTGATAGCCTGTCCATCTACCGCGTAGACCTTGATGTCGTAGCCGGTCCCTGGAACAAGTGCCACGTCGTGCGAATCACTCAATGCACTATCCGGGACCGGACGCAAGGATACGCGAGAGGGACTCGGGAAGACGCCGGCCGGGACGGTCAGCACGGCTCCAGCCGGATGCGAGAGCATGCCTCCTTCCGGGCCGATCATCGCCTCGACGGTATCCATGTCACGGGATGCGGTATCCGCGGGAACCGGAGTCAGTGTTGGCGGAGTAGACGCGTCCGCCGTGATGTTCTCCGGGCTTGAACGCGTAACTCCGGATAGGACGGGACGCGGCGCGGGCGGCAGGGGCGCCGAGGTGGGAGCGACCAGGGGGGAGCCACTGCCGACGCCAGAGGGCGCGCCCACGTAGCTCGGATGCCCAGCCCCGCCGGTACCATCGCTTTCTGGCAACCGCAGTGTGCTTGTCGCGCGCGGAGTAGTCGCTGATGCCGAGGTGTCCCGGCCTGGCCTGTTGCGCCTGGGCACCTGCTGATTCATTGAATTGCCCATGGCAGGAGTCGCCGTTGACGTCGCCGAACCGTCGGAATCAGACCGCGATTGCGACGGTGTCTCGGCGGTTATCACCGCGGCAGAGGAGGTCGCGGGGGTCGATATGGACGCTGGAGCCTCCGGACCGGGATCGGTCGGATTCGGCTCTTCCAAGGGCGTGACGGCGACCACGCAGCTTGCCGTGGTGATGCCGCTCATCCCCGACAGCGTGATGGTGGCGCTTACCGGTTCCGTGGTCTCCGGGGCTTGCCACAGCAAGGCGACCGAGCCGCTTCCGCCGATGTCACCGCTCAGCCGGCTGTCGCCCGCTCCCGCATCGAAATCGATATTTGGGTCGGCCTCCGGCCAGAAGCCGTGCGACGCCTCAACGACCACGCTCCCGGCTCCCCCGGCGGTCACGACCACTTGCTCACCCGGAGACACCTCGGGTAAACAAGAGAGGGAGAGCGATGGCGCGGCGGGCGGGATCACGATGGTTGCGGCTCCCGCGATCCAATCTCCAGCCGAACCGTTCGTCAAAGAGAACGTCACGGACTCTTCTGAAACGACGTCGGGCGCCGTCCAGATGACCGTCGCGTTGTCGAGGTCGGTATAGGTAGACGTGCCTGTATCCACGAATGTACCGCCGCTCGCGTTCAGCGTCGCGCCATTGCCGTTGCTGACCGTGATGGTCAAGGTGGTACCAGACGTGACGGTCTCGAGTGCGCTGATGGTGGCCGGCTCCGGTTCGGGCTCCGGAGGCGGTGGCGGAGCCTGCTCGAGCAAGACGAGCGCGTTGGCCAGCGCGAGGCTGTCCGTGTCCGTCAGCCCTTGGGAACTGACGGTGTAGACGACGTTGTCAACTTCCCAATAGACGTTGTCGTAGATGGGCGTGAGATCACGATAGGCGGGGACCCCGCCCACATCCGCGTTCACGGTGAGCTCGTTGTTTCGGTCGTACCAAGAGAAGTCGGGGATGTCCCCACCGACGGAGCCCGTGATCTGCAAGAACGTCGGCGCTCCACCGGTGATCAGCCAATAGAGCTCGTAGTAGCCGCTCGTGGTTGACGCCCGTGGTTGGTCCGAAAACGGAGCCGGGAGCCAGGCTGGCACGAGGACATCGAAGTCAAGGGCGAGCAGGGACTCCGTCTCGGCGCTCATCCACGCAGGAGCGGCGGCGAGAACCACGAGATCGTTCCCAATCCCCGGAGACGCGAGCGCCCGGAGCGGCGCGCCTAGTGTGAATATAAGGACAATGCAACACAGGACGCTTCTCAACGGGGTGCCGCCCCATGAAAGCGCATCTTGACGACCGTTCTCCCTCACCCCGACCCTCCGTTACGCTGCCCAATCGCCAAGGAGCCGTGCCATGCTGGCACCCCATCGAAGCGTTGAATTCATGGCCTGACGACCAAGTTTAGCCTACCACTTGGATGGCGCTATGGCGACTCATCCATCGACGTGTCAAGGGTCAATCTGGTCCGGGCGCCGCCGGTGATCTAGGGGCGAGCATAGCTGGCTAGAGCTCCAACGTTGCCTCGCCTAGGAGAAGGTAGGGCGGCCCCCAGGACCCGGATCCCGGTGTCGTGCTCACCAGCGATATGGTATTGCGACCGGCTTGGAGATAGCCGGGGGGCAGGGAAAGCTGCGCTGTGCCCCACGTCGAGGAAACCGACGACAGATCACCATCCCACATCTCAAAAAACTGCTGACTTGAGGATGATCGGGAGCCGTTGATCTCTAGCGCAGCGAGAAGAGGCACGTTCTCGCCGTTGAACCCGTTGATGGTGAGCGTGGTGTCGGTTGCCGGCGCCTCATCGAGCGTGAACGACAGGGTGGCCGAGGGACAGGGGCTTTGAGCACCGCGGATAGCCACCGCCTCGCGTCCATACATCGACTCGTCGATCCCGGTGCAGGCTCCGCTCCAATCGTAGGGTGAGAAGACGATAGAGGCGCCCTGGGCACCCTGGCTGGAGAGGGAGGCATCTTGGACGTTCTCACTGGAATCGACGGACGCAGCGCCGGACGACACGATGGTCGGGGGGGCGCTGAAGGTATCGTCATCAGTATCGACCGGGACCGGGGTGTCGGTTGGAACCGTAGTCGCGGATGGCAAAGGCACTGCCGTCTCCGTCGGCATCGGGGTCGGAGTCGGCGGCGGCGTGGCGGTTGGCCGCGGCGTGCTGGTCGCGGCGGGCCTCGCCGTTGGCGTCGCGGTAGCCGTCGGTCTTAGCGTCGGCGTGGCGGTCGGCGGCCGGGGAGTCGCCGACGCGGTCGCTACCGCTCCCCTGATCGTGATGCTTGTCGCCGTCGGTGCCGACGTGGCCACGCGCGTTGTCACGGTGGACGTGGGGGTTGGTGTGTCGTCACTCACGACGGCCGGCCGGTCGGAGCCGTCTCCGTCGTCGTTGCCCCACCGGTCCCCAATAGTTCCAGCCAGCGCACCACCGCCGGCCAGAAGGGCCAACACGAGGAAGACTACCGGCCATAGCTGAGTCAATCCAGGTCGCTCGCGCCGAGGTGGGATGGCGGCGCTCGCGTGGAGGCGGGCGGGAGGCGCCGGCGATTCCAAAGCTGGTAAGGCGGTGGTCGTGGCGGCCGCCGGCACCGCCGTAAGTTGTCGGGTCACGTCTGAGTCGGCGCTCTGGGCCTGAGGAACGGCGGCGGCGAGCGCGCGCGCCATTTCCGGAGCATCGGTGAACCGATCTGCCGGGTCTTTCGCCAGGGCTCGCAAGATGACCGTGTCCAGCGCGGCGGGGATGCCCGCTTCAGGCGCGATGTCGGAGGGACGGGGCGGGGGCCGTTGCAGGTGGGCGAGCATGACCGCCATCGGATTGCTCGCTTGAAACGGTAATCTCCCGGTGACGCACTCGAAGAGCATGACGCCCACGGCGTAAAGATCGGTTCTGACACTGAGCGCCCCGCCCCGTGCCTGCTCGGGCGCCATGTAGGCCGCGGTGCCGATGGTCGAGCCATCGCTCGTGAGGCCCGTTTCAATCGAAGCGTGCGCGACGCCGAAATCCGTCACTCTCGCGACGTTATCAGACCCGACTAGCACGTTCTGCGGCTTGATGTCCCGGTGAATGATGCCGATGGCGTGGATCGCGCCGAGTCCGATTAGCACGTGCCCCACGATGTGTGCCGCTTCGGTGGTGGAAAGACGTTGATGGTCGTCGAGGCGCCGCCGGAGATCTGAGCCCTCGATATACTGCATGGCAATGAAGTAGGTATCTTCGTGCGTCCCGTAATCGTAGACATCGACGATATTCGGATGCGACACGGACGCGGCGAGACGGGCCTCGCGCTCGAAACGGGCCACGAACTGCCGGTCGGCGGCGTATCGGGATCGGAGGAGCTTGATCGCGACGGTTCGGCCCAGCTTCGTATCGACCGCGCGAAAGGTGATCGAAGACGCACCCTCTCCGAGCCAGTTGCCTAACTCGTAGCGCTCGCCGACCAGGATCGGTGACCGGCCTCGATCATCATCAGCCCGCAAAGGTTGCACCGTAGGTATCTCCTCTTTTGGCGCCGAGCGGCCAGCTCAACGCGGTGCTCGAAAGCGTACAACGCTTTGGCGGTCGTTCCGGTGTCGCGCGGGTCCGGCGAGAGCGCAACAACGTTGCATTCCAACACAATATGGACTTTTCGGCTGGCAGCCGCTCGATAGCGTCCCTTCGTGGCAGGTCGCGCTCTCGCGCATCTGGGCGAGACGGCTCGTGAGCAAGGTCCTGCACACCATAACGCCTGGCAGTCGGATAGGATAAGCCTCGTTGATACTCGTGGGGCTCGTATTCATAGAGTTCGAGCGCCGCACCGATAGACCCCTGGCCCTTGAGGAGTTAGCTACGCGAGAGGAAACCGCGCTGATGCCTGGTTCACCATTGTCCCGGTTGCCGGTGGACGGAGAGCG
>DASYWB010000241.1:0-6980 GCA_035936495.1 Thermomicrobiales bacterium | reverse complement strand
ACGCTTCGTCGCTCATCGGACCCAACCGCTCCTTCGAGGGCCTGCCTGACCTCCACGCGATTGGCATGGTTTCCCATCGTTGCAGGGTCCCGTTCGGAATCCGCGAGTACAACGCCGTCGGCGCGGATGATCGTGATACGGGAATCAGATGCGTTACCTAGGCGTTGAACCGTCGCCTCTAGAGAGGAGGTATCAAGCGGTGCGATCACTTCGCTGATCAGCCGGGCTTGGCGATGTAACTCAACGGTCAGCCGTTGGACATAGACCTCACGGGCGAGCTGGCTGAGCAAGAGCCCGAGAAGGAGCATGCCGGCGGCAATCAGTAGCACGAACGGAATGGCAATGCGGAGCCTGAAGGCCCAGTACCGCCGGTCCGTAGCCGGAAAATCCGGCGATGGGAGGGATGTGGCGTTATTCCTCGAGGGTGTCGTTCCGTCGTTACCGGGAGGGACTGACAAAGCGGTATCCGTAGCCGCGGACTGTCTCAATCCTCCGCTCGCCCCCGCCATCGCTCTCTAGCTTCTGTCGCAAACCGCTGACATGAACGTCGATGGTTCGGGTATCAACCGGCACATCGTATCCCCAGACCTCTCTAAGAAGCGCATCGCGCGAGAGAACGATGCCGGGATGTCGCACGAGGTAGACGAGAAGATCGAATTCCTTAGGCTTTAAGGTCAACAGCCGGTCTCCGAGGTGCGCCTCTCGCCGCGAGGCATCTACGCGAAGCGAACCTATGATCATCGGGTGAGAGGCTGCGTCACTTGGGCTGGGCCGCGAGGATGCGCCCTGGAGGTCTTCGGGCGTTCGCCCCGATGGTGACATCTGAACGCGCCGCAGATTCGCTTTGACCCGAGCGAGTAACTCTCGCATCGCGAACGGCTTGGTCAGATAGTCGTCTGCCCCGAGCTCAAGCCCGAGGACCCGATCCAGTTCCTCACCCCTGGCGGAGAGGAGGAGGATGGGAACGTCCGATTCTTGGCGAAGGGTGCGACAGACGTTCAGGCCATCGACACCGGGGAGCATCACATCGAGGATGACGAGGTCTGGCGAAGTCGACCGCGCGCGTGAGAGTGCTTCGACACCGTCAGCGGCTTCCTCGACCAGGTAGCCAGCGCGAAGCAGGTTGTAGCGGACAGCCTCTCGCAGGGATGGTTCATCGTCCACGATAAGCACCCGCGTCGTGGGATCAGCCTTGAGATCCTGTGGAGCCGGGAGATCGACCATGGTGCCTCGCGCCTATGGGCTTTACCAGCTGTCCCGAGCGGACCGGTAATTCCAGTATAGCCCCACGTCTGGTACGTGCGTGGCTCGTCAGTTGCGTAATGCCCTTCCGGAAGAAGCTTGGCTACGATATGGAGGCGCTGAGTAGGAATGGGCTCACGTTCGAGGAGGTTCCGAACGCTCGGTCAGGTAGGGCTGGGACTAGGGGGCGTCGCCGTTGCCGTGGCCGGCTACGCCCGTTTTATTGAGACGCGCCGGTTGCAGGTGGTCCGCTACACGTTGATGGTAGAAAACCTCCCTGAAGACTTGGACGGATTTCGCATCGTCCATCTGACGGACTTTCACCTCGGTGGCACGGGTATACGGGGCAATCGCGGGGCAGTCAGACGTTCGGTCGATGCAGCGGTCGCCGAGCGGCCCGGCATGATTGCTCTCACCGGAGACGTGGTGGATCGGGGCCGCTGGGCTGACGAGGACGCGACCTTGGCCCGGCTTCCTGCCACGGCGCCCACGATTGCGGTCCTCGGGAATCACGATTGGCGGGCGGGGAAAAGCGGAGCACGAGATATTGTGGAACACCTGAAGTCACTGGATATCCAGGTATTGAGGAATGATTCGACGATCATCAAAGGGAATGATGGGACACGGAAACTCTTGATTGTCGGTGTGGACGATCCGGCCACGGGCCACGATGCGCTGGTGGACGCGCTCAAGCACGCCGCGATGTCTGGCGGCGACGGAGTTCCCACGATCTTGCTAAGCCACGCGCCTGATGTGATCGATAAGGTGCCTGAAAGCCGATTTGCACTGACGCTGGCCGGGCATACGCATGGCGGACAGCTTCGCTTCTCGCCGTTCAAGCGAGACACGCCGCTTGAGCTTCCCATGCACACCGCGGATATCCACTCGCCATACGTCCGGGGCACGCACGTCGTCCACGGGAACCCGCTGTTCGTTGGGAACGGGATAGGGACAACCGGCGCCCCTTTCCGATTTCTCGAGCCTCCGCAGGTCGCGGTCTTTACACTGACTCGCGGGCTGGACCTCGAGCATGCTCCAGATGACGTGGACCGATACTTCCGGCTTCAGGACCGCGAAGACGTCTCGTTCGCGACCACTGGTGCGGCATGCACGAAATCGACGATGCGGGCCAGAATATCCGGGTCGGTCATCGGGAGAATGCCATGTCCGAGGTTGAAGATGTGGCCCGCTCGGCCGTTCGCCCGCAAGAGGATGTCTCGAACGCCGTCTTCCACGACCGGCCAGGGAGCGAGCGCCATGGTGGGGTCCAGATTCCCCTGAATGGCTCGTTCGTCGCCGATGTGCTCCCAGGCCAGATCCAACGGGAGACGCCAATCGACACTGACGGCGTCACAACCCGAGGATGCGATCTGGGGGAGGAGCGATGTCGTGCCCGTGCTGAAGTGGATGGTCGGTACGGTGCCTCGAAGCGCCTCGAAAATTCGGCTGGTGTACGGAAGCACATGGGTGTCATAGGTTCCCGGTCCCACGAGGCCGAGCCAAGAGTCGAAGAGCTGGATCGCATCGGCGCCCGCGTGAGCCTGATTCCTCAGGTAATCGATCGTGACGTCGCTAATGGTCTGCATCAGCCGGTGCCATAGCTCGGGTTGGCCATACATCATCGCTTTGGCCCGGGGATACTCGCGTGACCCACGGCCCTCAATGAGGTAGCAGGCCAACGTAAAGGGAGCACCCGCAAATCCAAGCACCGCCGCCCGGTCACCGAGCTGCTGCCTCAGGAGCCGGATCGCATCAAAGACATAGGGCGTTGCCTCCGCGGCCGGCGTGAGACGCAGGTTCGTGACAGCACGCTCGTGACGAATAGGGCTATCGATGACCGGTCCAACGCCCGGCTCGATCCGAAACGGAACGCCCATGCTCGCGAGCGGCAGCATGATGTCGGCGAACAGCACGGCGCCGTCGACACCCAGCCGGTCAACCGGCATGATCGTCGCCTTCGCGGCCAGCTCGGGCGTCGTGGCGACGGTCATGAAATCGTGCGTCTCACGCAGCGCTCGGTATTCCGGCAGGCTGCGCCCCGCCTGGCGCATGAACCACACTGGAGTGGTGTCGACGGGCTGCCGCTGGATCGCCGTCAGCATACGGGCACGACCAGTCATTGTTCCGGGCGCGATCGATCCAGTGTCAGGGTGTGGTGGCATCGGTCTATGACCTTGCGAGGATTAAGCTAGGGCGACCGCGCGTTCCGCGGCCAACGCATCTAGCATGGCCTCGGGGGTGCATGCGACGCAGGTGAAGATCGGCACGTCGGTCAGCGTGTACGCGCTAGACATCGACCCCCGCAACTCCTGGACAAGATCAAGGAAATCGCCGGGCTCGTCCGTTTCGAACGCGAGGACGAACTCTTGATCATCCAATCCGAATGAGTAGGTCGTATTGAGCTTGACCGAGGAGTAGGTGCGGCCGATGGCGATGTGCTGGTTCATGGCCTCCTGCCGTTCTTCCGGAGTGAGGCCATACCACTCCCGAACCTTGGTCAGGGGATAGACGAAGAGATACTTGTGATCGCCGGGCGCGAGGCTGAGCCGGGTGAACTTGTCACGGCCAGGCCCGGCATAGTTCTCCACGTAGATGGAGTGCTTTGTCATCGAGAGATAGCTAGACGGGGTTGTGAGCCAGCCCGCCAATTCGGTGCCCATCAGTTCCGAGTGCATCCGCTGGATGTCGCTGAGCTCATAGCTGACCTGCCAGGTCATGAAGTCCACGTCACCCCGGGTCCCGACAGTGGAGTAGCAACGGACGAGATTCCGTCCGGCCCAATCTTCCACCACCGACTGAAACTCCGCTTTCTGACGATCACGCGCATGAGCTTCGAGGCGGCGCCATTCGGGCGAGACCTTGAAGAAGGTGAACTTGACGTACTGCCGCCGGCCAGGCTGTAGCTCCATGTTGCTCATGCGTTGCCTCTCCTGTTTTAAAGGCGGTTGATCGATCTCCATAGACAGAAGACAGAATGGATCCGCGGTCATCGCTCGCCGCCGGCGAGCCACCGGGACGCGTCTTTCGCGTGGTACGTGATGATGCGGTCCGCGCCAGCGCGTTTGATCGCCGTGAGGGTCTCAAGCGTGAGACGACGCTCGTCAATCCAGCCTAGCGAGGCCGCCGCCTTGATCATAGCGTACTCCCCGGAGACGTTATACGCGATCAGCGGCATCGCGAATGTATCGCGCGCCCGCCGGACGATGTCGAGATACGCCAACGCCGGTTTGACGATGATCATGTCGGCGCCTTCATCCAGATCGATCTCGATCTCCGTCATCGCCTCCCTCGCGTTCGCTGGGTCCATCTGGTGTGTCTTGCGATCGCCGAACCCTGGGGTGCTCTCCGCCGCTTCCCGAAACGGGCCGTAGAACGCCGACGCGTACTTCGCGGCATAGGACATGATCGGCACGGACGTGTGTCCTGTGCCATCGAGCGCTTGACGGATCGCGAGCACGCGCCCGTCCATCATGTCGGATGGGGCGACCACGTCGGCACCCGCCTCAGCATGGCTGACGGCGATGCGGGCCAGGAGCTCGAGCGTGCGGTCGTTATCGACGTCCTCACCATCGAGGATGCCACAGTGTCCATGATCCGTGTACTCGCAAGCGCAGACATCGGTCATGACCAGCATGCGAGGGGCATGGCGTTTGATGGCCTGAACCGCCTCCTGAACGACGCCCTGAGGATCGTCCGCCCCGCTGGCGAGAGAGTCTTTCGTGGCGGGAATACCGAAGAGCAGCACCGCGGGGATGCCGAGAGCAAGGAGCTCGTCGATTTGTGCCGGGAGCATTCCCATCGAGTGGTGAAACTGCCCGGGCATCGAGGAGATGGGTGCCTGAACGCCGGCCTCATGCGTGACGAAGAGCGGATAGATGAAGTCGGCGGGCGACAGGACCGTCTCCCGCGCCAGGCGCCTGACCGCTTCCGACCGGCGCAACCGCCGGGTCCGGCGGAAAGAGAGATCTCCAGGCATCGTCCGTGGCGCGGCATACGTGTTCATGCGCGGACCCCTTTGATTGAGGACTTGGGTGCTCGCTCAAGGGCGGGGATGACCGCCGCCACGAGCTCTCCGGCGCCTGGCCGCTCCGCGATGACGACGGGACCGAGACCGTAGGATTGTGCTTCGGTAGCCGTGGTCTCGCCGATGCACGCGACGACCGTCCCGGCCATCCATACCGCGTCGTCTGCTAGGAGCCGGACGAATTCCCGCACGCTCGACGGAGAGGTGAAGGTCACCGCGTCGATCTCGCGTCGCCTCAACCGATCATGAAGCGCCTCCGGAAGCGAGCACTCTGGGACGGTCCGATAGACATCGATGGCATCAACTCTCGCACCATGCTCGCTCAAGGTATTGGAGAGTTCGGGACGGCTGAGGTTTCCTTGTGGCAGCAGGACGCGACACCCCACGACGCCCGTCGCCGCCAGGTTGGAGCCGAGATCACGGGCATTGGTGCCGAGCGAGACGAGGTCCACGCGTAAGCCGTGTTCGCTGATTGCGTCAGCGGTCCCTGGACCGACCGCCGCGATCCTCACGGGTCCAAGCACCGCCGGATCCGACACATCCTTGCCGAGGCCATCAACGAATCCACGGACCGCGTTACGGCTCGTGAAGGCGATCCAGTCCCATCGCCCTCCGCGCAATCCCTCTGAGACCATGTCGGCGTCGAAGGGCGTTGACTCCACGCGAATCGCCGGTGCCCGGAGTGCTTCCCCCCCGGCGTCTTCAATGAGACGGCAGAGATCACCCGCATCGGCCGCGGGCCGCGTCACCACGACGACTTTGCCCGAGAGCGGACGGTGATCGGCAGATCGTGGAGTCCCGATGCTCGTGGGACCGCTGACCGCCGATAAGAGCTCACGCGCGAGGTCCGCGGCGCCCACCTCTGCTTCGTCCGAGTTGAACGATGCGGTGCGCCACTCTGCTCGGATACCGTCGTCACTGGCGAGCATACAGCGGAGCAGGACACGACCTTCTTCCAATGTCGCGTAGGCGCCGATGGGGGTCGTGCAGCCGGCGCCAATCCCACGGAGAAACGCGCGTTCGACCCGGACGGGCAACGAGTAGGCGGGGTCGGCGAGCGCGTCAAACAACGAGTCGCGAGCCGCATCATCGCGTACTTCCAGGGCAAGCGCACCCTGGCCCGGTGCCGGGACGAAATGGTCCAGTGGCAGGTATTCGCTGATCTGCGGGTCCCAGCCCATGCGCGTGACGCCGGCAGCCGCGAGGACGATCCCGTCGAGCGGACCCGAGTGAGCCTTGCGGAGCCGGGTGTCCACGTTACCGCGCAGCTCGGTAACTCGCGCATCCGGCCGCGCGTGGCGGATCTGCGTCGCCCGCCGCCGGGACGAGGTGCCGATCAATGGAGCGGGCGGCAGTTCAGCCAGGGAACAGCCGTGCCGTGAGACCAGCACGTCCCTTGGGTCTTCCCGCGCCAGGAACGCGGCGAAGCGCAGGCCGGGCGCATCCTGGGATGGCAAGTCCTTAGCCGAGTGGACAGCGGCGTCAATCCGCCTGAGACGAAGTGCGTCCTGGAGCGCCGACGTGAATACGCCGCGGCCACCGATCACCGTCAGTGGCGAATGCTTGTCGGCGTCTCCCTCGGTGCGAATGAGGACCGTCTCTACGCCGATACCGGGGTGCTGGTCTCGGATGAGCTTGCGGACCAAGTCACATTGCGCCCGGGCGAGCGCGCTCCCACGGGTTCCCAGCCGGATGGGTCGCGGCACGGCGGACT
>DASYWB010000240.1:0-5353 GCA_035936495.1 Thermomicrobiales bacterium | reverse complement strand
GGCGGTCTGTATCTCCTCCTGAGCCGCCGCTGGGGCGCCCCCAAGCAGGGTTAGCAACAGCAACCCTGCAATCACCCTCGTCCACCGCGCGTGTCGCATGCCATCCTCCATTTCTGCGTGGACCCTCGTACCGCTTGTCCTGGGTCCCGACCGCCCGGTATCCAGATGCACCGGGCCGGGGGGCCACGCCCCGATCCCGCGTCGGCGGCCCTCCGCGAGTGGAGGACTGCGCAAAACTAACGGTACAAGCCGGTGGTGGACGTAGCGGTGACTAGTGGTGAACAGACTGGTGACAGAGCATTAACGGAGGTGAACGGCCCCGAGCGTGCCGCGATGATGGCCAATGAGAGTGGGTGGGACGCTGGCGCGGGGGTCATCTGCGTCGCGGTGGTGGCGCAGGGGCGCTCGTCGATCGCCCAGTCGCGCCGCCATGCCGCCGCTGGGGAAATCGATGCCGGTGGCGCGGTGGGTGGCAATCCGGGTCCTCCTCGACCCGGGATTGAGCGCCGAGGCATTCTTTACTGAGCCCGGGGATGGCCGGGAACCGACGGGCCGCCTTAGCAAGTGCCGTTCATAAAGCGGTACCCGACGCCCCATTCCGTTTGGATATAGCGGGGAGCCTCGGCATCGTCGCCGAGCTTCTTACGCAACCGGCGAATGAACACCTTGAGATAGCTGGGATCAGCGACCCACTCCGGCCCCCAGACCCGCTGCAGAAGCACTCGGTGTGGAACCACTTGTCCGGCGTGGCGGACCAACTCTTCCAGGAGGCGGTACTCAGTTGATGTCAGTCGAACGACCTCCTGCCCTAAACGCACCTCCCGGATGGCGAAATCCAACGAAAAGTCACCGCAAACGTAGGGGCTCTCGGTGAAAGCGGCTGGCCCAGCGGCACGGCGCACGAGCGCCCTCAGCCGGGCCAGCAGCTCCGAGTGGTCGAACGGCTTGGTCAGGTAGTCATCGGCCCCGAGATCCAGGGCGCGGACTTTGTCCACTGTTGCATCGCGGACGGTGAGCATCAGGATCGGAACCTGGGAGTTTTCACGGATGCTTCGGCAGACCTCGAACCCGTCCGGCGGCGGCATCGCCACGTCGAGGACGATCAGGTCCGCTGGCTCTGCCGCGAAGGCGCGCAGTGCCTCTTCCCCGCTGCTGACGATCGTCACCTGGCAGCCCGGCCAGTTCATCCGGGCGCCGAAGGCGACCAGCTCGGCGATGTCCAGTGCGTCTTCGGCAATCAGCAGCTTCAGAGTCATGCTTCAGTCGCCTTCCTCGTGACGCGGCAAGGTGACATTGAAGACGGCGCCGCCGTCAGCCGACCGCTCCGCCCATACCCGGCCGCCATGCAGCTCGACGATGCCGCGGACGATGGCTAATCCGAGGCCGGAGCCACCGGGCACGTCATCGAGGCGGTGGAAGCGTTCGAACACCGCCTCAAGCTCCGCCTCCGGAATTCCGGGGCCGTTATCTTTCAATTGGAGGTGAATGTCCGGACGTGCTGAGATGCACGAGAGCGCGATGAGCGTCCCGCGGGGGGTGTGGTTATTGGCATTGGCGAGTAAATTCACCATCGCCTGCTGCAAGCGTCGTGCGTCCCCCTCGATCGGTAGGGGGTCGGGCAATTCAACATCAATGACCTGGCCGTGCTGCTCGATAAGCGGGCACATCGCCGCCACCGCGTCGGTGATGGCGGCGCGCAGGTCGAGCGATTCTCGGTCGAGACGCAAGATTCCGGCCTCGAGTTGGTTGGAGGCCAGTAGGTCGTCGATCAGCAGCCCCAGGCGCTCCGCGTTGCGACCGGCGTTCTCCAGGAGTCCGCGCTCCTCCGTTCCGAGCCGGTCGCCCGCGCTCAGCCTCACAAATCCGATCCCGGCGCGTATCGCGGTGAGCGGCGTCCGTAGCTCGTGAGAGATGGACGCGATGAAGTCAGACCGCAGGCGATCGAGTTCCTCCAGCCGCGTCGCTTCCTCGCGCATCAGCGACGCCTCCTCTGCTTGGCGCGTCAGCCTGCGCACCACCATCGCGGTGCCGGCCCCGATCATGATCAGCACCACGATGCGGGCTGCCAACTGCCGAAAGCTGCCGGGACTGGGTGACCACTGGGGGAGAGTCGGGGCGACCGTGACGATGATCACTACAATGGCAACGGTATAGGGAACGATGGCCCGCACCGTCCAGTACATGGCGGCTGTGACCATGGCCACGTAGAACGAGATGAAGAGCGGACCGCCCGGCTCGGCATCCAAGAAGTAGAGCAAGCCAGCGGTGGGCAGGTCGAAGAGAGCCACCCAATCATACGACCGACGACTCGGTACGCTCCACCGAATAAGCTCGACCACCAGGTTGTAGCCGATGAACGCGAAAACGAACAGCCAGAGTGGGTGGCCGCCACGGCCTCCCACCGGCCACGCCAGCGTAATTACCAGCATCGCCGCTACGATCGTCCAGCGCAGCCAGGTGAGGGCCGGGTCGAAGCGATGGGACGGCAACAGCGATCTATTCGCGGCTAAACCAGTCGCTGACGACAAGGTTGCGGGCTTCGTAACCGGAGGTCGCCGCCGATCAGAGGGAGAGTGATTGCGGACGGACATTCCCCTCCTCCCTCCTGCCTAGACGCACTGTTCGAGCCGTTGCTTGTTTACTTCTACATCATAGGGCATACCATTCACCGGCACGTCGACGGTGCGAAGGTAGATCGCCGTGGCCTCTTGCGTGATCCCACCACCCGGCTCCACCCTATCGCCGCTGTCCATTCAGTTCTGAAGAATCCCGGGCCACTGACGCCGCCAGCAAGTTGGCGGTCGAGGCGTCGATGAACCGGCCAGTAATTCGACCGGTGTGTTGACCGGAACGCGTGCTGCTGCCTATACTTCATTGGTTCTGATCAGTTCGCGGGGATAGCGGTGCACGGTCCACCTCCGGCAAGTGATATTCGGCGTCTGGCGCCTCAAGGTCTGTTCTGGACCTCGGGGTATTTTTTTGCGTATCTGGACCCAGGCTGTGGAGGCAGGGCGTGGTAGCTAGCCAAACATGGTTGATCCACGGCGGCCGCATCATCGACCCCGCTTCTGGCCGGGATGCGGTGCTCGACCTCACTATTCGCGACGGGCTGATCACGGATGTTGGTGTTGGACTGAACCCATTAGGGGCGACCGAGTTCGACGCCTCGGGCTTGATCGTGGCGCCGGGGCTGATCGACATGCACGTCCACCTCCGAGAGCCCGGCTTTGAGTCAAAGGAAACCATCCAGAGCGGCACGGTGGCCGCCGCGGCTGGCGGCTTCACCGGCGTCTGCTGCATGCCGAATACCAGCCCGGCACTCGATTCCGTGGCGGCGCTGCATGACCTCAACGAGCGCGCCCGGCGTGATGGACGTGTGCGCGTCTGGCCGATTGCCGCGATCACTAAGGGCCGACAGGGGGCCGAGGCGGTGGACTTCGCCGCGCTCACCAGTGCTGGAGCCATCGGGTTCTCCGACGATGGAGACACGACCAGAGATAGCGCGATCATGCGGGCGGCGCTCGAAGCGAGCCGTCAGCTCGACGTCCCCATCATGGTCCATTGCGAGGACAAAGCCCTGGCGGACGGGGCGATGCATGAAGGCGAAGTCTCCCGGGAGCTCGGGATCCCCGGCATCCCAGCCGAGGCGGAGGAGATCATTATCGCGCGGGATCTGATGTTAGCCGGACTGACCGGCGGCTGGTTGCACGTCTGTCATGTCAGCACCGCTCGCGGAGCCGAGTTGGTCCGGCAAGCCAAGCGGGCCGGTGTTCGCGTCACCGCGGAAGTCATGCCGCATCACCTCGTCATGGATGCCGGTTGGGTGGCCGGGCGACGCCGATTACTCAACACGGACGAGAGGGAAGGATCGTTGCCAAGCCAGATCCCTGATCCGCAAGCGAAGGTTAACCCACCGCTGCGCACCGAAGCCGACACCGTCGCGCTGCTGGCCGCCCTTCAGGACGGCACGTTCGATATTGTGGCGACGGACCATGCGCCGCATGCCGAGTCCGAGAAGAGCCAGAGCACATTCGTGTGTGCCGCGTTCGGCATGGGTGGCCTGGAGGTGGCCCTGCCGGTAATGCTCGCGCTTGTGCGCGCTGGGCATCTCACGCTGAGCGATATGATTGACAAACTGAGTTCACGGCCGGCGCGTCTTCTCAATCTCCAACTTGGTACGCTAGAGTCGGGATCGCCCGCCGACATTATGATATTCGACCCCTCGGAACAATGGACCGTCTGTCGGGAGACACTGCGGAGCAAGAGCGCGAATACCCCGCTGCTCGGCATGGAGATGGAAGGCCGGGTGCGGCTGACGCTGGTCGGGGGAGAGGAGCGGTATCGTGCCTGAGCGGACACGGTCGTGGCCATCGATCATGGAGCAACGCGGCCCGCGAGTCAGCCGGTACCGACCCCCGGCAGATGCCGCCGTCGCGCTGGCGGATGGTCGGGTCTTCCGGGGCAGGGCGTTCGGCGCGAGCGCCGATGCCTCGGGTGAAGCGGTGATGACCACGACGATGACCGGCTATCAGGAGGTCTGTTCCGATCCCTCGTTTCGGGGTCAGATCGTCTGCATGACCTACCCGTTGATTGGAAACTATGGCGTCAACGCGGAGGACGACGAGTCAAGGCGGCCATGGATCGCGGGACTCATTGTCCGTGAGTGGTCCGATACACCCAGTCACTGGCGGTCCACCGGCACGATCGACGACTACTTGAAGCACTATGGGATTCCCGGTATCGCCGGTGTGGACACGCGGGCGTTTGCCCGGCACATCAGAACTGTTGGCGACACTCGAGCGGTGTTGATCCAGGGCGCGGCCGATCAGGACGACGCGGGATTGGCCGCGCGGGCGCGGGCGGCGCTGGTGCCGGGCGAGCATGACGTGGTCGGAGAAGTGCTTCAGGAGGGCCATGATCTGCACGGCTCGGGAGACGGGCCGCACATCGTCGTGATTGACTGCGGTGTCAAGCGGAACATCGTCCGTTCTCTTGCTCGCCGCGGGGCGCGGGTTACGGTGGTTCCCTATGGGATATCGTATGACGACATCCAGCGGCTTGAGCCTGACGGCATCATTATCTCGCCTGGTCCTGGCGATCCGGCAAACTTGGATAGCGGATTAGGCGTCGTGCAACGGGTGATCGACGAGCGGGTTCCATTCTTCGGAATCTGTCTGGGTCATCAGCTTCTCGCCCGGGCCATTGGCGCCGAGACCTCGAAACTCAAGTATGGCCACCGCGGCGGCAATCACCCGGTGATCGATCGGCGCACGGGCCGGGTCAGCATTACCTCGCAGAATCATAGCTATCGGGTCGACGCCGGGACGATACCGGTCGATCAAGGCTGGCAAGC
>DASYWB010000239.1:0-3853 GCA_035936495.1 Thermomicrobiales bacterium | reverse complement strand
CTAAGGAGGCCGAAGCAGCTCTGGCCGCTGAGCGTGACCTGTTGCAGACGCTGATCGACAATCTTCCCGACCCCATCTTCGTCAAGGACACTTCCTCGCGCTTCCTGCGGTTGAATCAAGCCGAGGCCGTGGTGCTAGGTTGTCAGTCGCCGGACGAGGCCCTGGGCAAGACGGACTTTGCGTTCTTCCCGGAAGAGATCGCGCACCGGTTCCGAGTTACCGAACAACACCTCTTCGCGACCGGCGAGCCCATCCTGGATCAGCTCGAAGAGCAAGGCCTGGATGCTGCGTCACAACGATGGCTGCGCATCAGCAAAGTGCCACTCTTCGACAGGGATGGGCAGATCACTGGTTTGGTGGGCAGTGGGCGGGATGTGACCGAACAGATACGAATCGAGGAAGCCCGGCGACAGGAACGCGCGTTTTTGGCCGCGGTCCTGGAAAATGCAGAGGAAGGCATCGTCGCCTGCGACGCTCGCGGCACCCTCACCCTGTTCAATAGGGCCACCCGGAACTTCCACGGCTTGCCGGAGGAGCCGATACCGCCCGAGCAGTGGGCCGAGCACTACAACCTGTACCGGGCGGACGGGCGGACGCTCTTGGCTACGGAAGAGGTCCCGCTTTTCCGAGCGCTGCAGGGCGAGGCGGTGCGCAACGCAGAGATGGTGATCGCGCCCAAGAGCGGCATGCCGCGCACGGTCGTGGCGAGTGGACGGCCGCTCATCGATCCGGCAGGGACCACGCTCGGCGCGGTGGTCGTCATGCACGACATCACCGAGCGCAAGGCGCTCGAAGAACGATTGGTCCACGAGGCGCTCCATGACGCGCTGACGGGCTTGCCCAACCGGGTGCTGCTGCTGGACCGGCTAGACCACGCGCTACCCGCGGCTGGGCGGCGCGGCGAGCAAATCGCCGTCCTTTTCCTCGACCTGGATCACTTCAAGATCGTCAATGATAGTCTCGGACACACCTATGGCGACGAGCTGCTCGTCGCCGTCGCCCAACGCCTGGGTCACCAACTCCGCATCGATGATACGCTGGCTCGTCTCGGCGGTGATGAGTTCGTGGTCCTGATGGAGGGACTGGCCGATGCCGCGGAGGCCCGTGAGACCGCTCGGCGACTCCTCGAGGCCCTGCGAACCCCGTTTCCTCTCGCCGGGCGGGAAGTCTCCGTGGAGGCGAGCATCGGCATCGCCGTCAGCACCGCCGACCACGACCGGGCCGACGAACTGCTCCGGGAGGCTGATCTTGCGATGTACGGGGCCAAGGAGCAGGGGCGGGGCGATGTCGCCTTCTTCGAGCCCGCGATGAGCACCCGGGCTAACAAGCGACTGGCTTTAGAGGCGGGCCTGCGGTGGGCGCTGGAGCGGGGCGAACTGGTGCTCCACTACCAACCGGAGGTCGAGCTGGCGAGCGGCTCCATCAAAGGCGTGGAGGCCCTGGTCCGCTGGCAGCACCCCGAGCGCGGCCTCGTGCCCCCGGCAGAGTTCATCCCCTGGATCGAGGAGACCGGACTCATCGTGCCGATCGGCTACTGGGTCTTGGAGGTGGCCTGCCGGCAGGCGAGCGACTGGCAGGCCGATACCCGAGTCTCTTGCCGCGAGTGATGTGCGTCAACCTCTCGGCGCGGCAGTTGCGGCAACCCGACCTGGTGGGGCAGGTGATGCGAGTCCTACACGAGACGGGGCTCGGGCCTGCCGACCTGCAGCTGGAGGTCACCGAACGGGTGATCGCCGAGGAGGAAAACGCGATTGCCACTCTGGGAGCCCTGAAGGATCTCGGCGTCCAGCTCGCGATCGACGACTTCGGGACCGGTTACTCATCGCTGAGCTCCCTGCGTCGGTTGCCCATCGACACACTGAAGGTCGACCCCTCCTTTGCACAGGAGTTGACTCGGGACGCCGGGGCCCGGGCGGTGATGCGTGCGGTTACGTCCCTCGCTCACGAGCTGGGGATGCATGTCGTGAGCGAGGGGATCGAGACAGCCGCCGATTTCGAGGTCGTGCGGAGCCTCGGCGTCGACATCGGACAAGGCTACTACTTCGGGAGGGCCGTCCCCGCCGCCGACCTAGCTGAGTGGCTGAAACAGGGGCGGTGGCATGTTGGAATGGAACAGCAGCCGGAAAACTGGACCGCTCAAGGAGTGCTCCCGAACCCGTAGTGCGGTCTTCCGCCCGTTGGCCAGGCTGGCGGGACAGACCACAACCGGCAAGAGGGGAATCAAGCATAGAGGTCCGGATGTGTTGTTCCGTGAGGCCGCTCTACATGCGCTGCTGCCAGACCTTCCCGAAAGCAGCTTCGCCTGGGACCTCCTCACGGAGTCAGTCTGGCGTTTTCCTGCTGATTTGGGGGTAAATCAGCAAAGAAGCTGGCTACGTTTCTCCGACCTGATCTGAATTCGTCCCCACTAGCTCGGGCTGCGCCATGAGAACGCTATGCGGGCGTTGCCTCGGCGCGTGGAGATCCGGCGCGGCGCGGGGCGGGGTGGGGCTCCAGGTAGACATCCTTGATCTCTGGCGCCGCATCTTGGATGCGCCGGGTACTGCGCTGGAGCAACCGTTCGATCTCGTCCGTGGAGAGGTCATCCACTACGTTGATCTCCCCGGTCAGCAGCACGCTGTCTAGCCCCAATCGCATCGTCAGCAGCCGGACAATCGCGCAGACCTCCGGGACGTCAAGGATCGCCGCGCGAATCGCCTCACGGGTGCGTTGTGGGGCCGCCGCGCCCAGGAGCAGGCCCCGCGTCTCCTTGCCGAGCATGATCGCCACGGCGATGAGCACAAGACCAATCAGGATCGAGGCGAGGCCGTCGAAGAGCGGGTTGCCCGTCACCTGCAGCAAGACGAGCCCACCCGCGGCGAGGATCAACCCGGTCGTCGCCGCCACGTCTTCATAGACCGCGGTCTTGAGCGTCACGTCGGGTGTCTCCCGCAGAAACTGGCCGACGCCTAATCCCGCTGCCGCTGCCTGCTTTCGTGCCTGGCGTAGCGCGATGATCAGTACGCCCCATCGAAGGCGAACGCGAGGGCGAGCACGACGTAGCTCGGCCAGAAGCTGCCATGGTGTTCGCCGCCCTCGAACACCTTCTGAATCCCCTCGTAGAGAGAGAAGAAGGCACCGGCGACAAAGATGAAGACGGCGGCGAGGAAGGCCCAGAAGAAGCGCTCTTTGCCGTGGCCGAAGGGATGCTCCTCGTCCGCGGGGGTGTCACTGAGATTGATGCTGACGAGCAGGAATACTTGGTTGACGGTGTCGGCGACCGAGTGCGCGGCCTCGGCCAGCATCGCGACGCTGCCAGTCAGCAACCCGACGCCGAACTTGGCAACGGCGATACCCGCGTTCGCCCCCAATGCCGCCAAGACGACCGTCTTGCTACCCCCCCGCTGCCATGCCGCCCCTCCCTGGGGTTCACTGTAACCGGTGCTCGTTGGTCGGTCCTACCGTGCCCGGGCGCCGCGCCGGTGCGCGCCGTGCTCGGCCTCGCGTGCTCGACCATCTTCTCCCATGCAAAGGAGGCCACCGCTTTATGAGACGAGACGAGTTCGCCGCCTCTATAGGCGCGGTTGCCCCAGTAGCTCGCCCGACGCACGCCCCGTGGCCTCACCATCTCTAGGCTGAAACCCTGCTCGGCGCGAGTACCCGACATTGTTCATCATCGTAGGATGACGGTATCGACCGATGGCCCGCGGACGACAACCGCTTTGCAGGACCGCTCTAGTCCCGCAGGCTGCGGATCTCGTCGACGTCCATCGTCTTCTGATGGCGACTGAGCGCGATAATGATGGCCAGGCCGACGGCGGCTTCCGCGGCCGCGACGGCGATGATGAAGACCGCGAACCCCTGACCATTCAGG
>DASYWB010000238.1:0-2217 GCA_035936495.1 Thermomicrobiales bacterium | reverse complement strand
TCACAATTCGGGTCATGGACCTGGAAATTGATGGTCGGCGGTACCCAACCCTCCCTCAATGCCATCAATGAGAAGACCGCCTCGACGCCTCCCGCCGCTCCCAAGAGGTGCCCCGTCATCGACTTCGTCGAGCTGATCGGAATATCGTGTGCGTGTTCGCCGAACACCGTCTTGATCGCCGTGGTCTCAAGCTTCTCGTTCAACTGTGTTGAGGTCCCATGTGCATTGATATAGTCGATTTGCGCGGGAGCGAGGTCTGCATCAGTGAGCGCCATCTGCATCGCGCGCACGGCGCCCTCGCCGCCGGGGGCCGGTTGCACGATATGGTTGGCATCATCGGTCGAACCGTAGCCCATCAGCTCCCCGATGATCGTGGCCCCCCGGGCGGTCGCTCGTTCGAGCGCTTCTAGGACGAGCACCCCAGCTCCTTCAGCGAGGACGAACCCGTCACGCTCCGCGTCGAATGGCCTACTGGCTCTTTCAGGGTCATCGTTGCGGGTCGAGAGCGCGCCCATCGCGTTGAATCCTCCCACCGACAGCTTGGTGATGGGCGCCTCAGCGCCACCGGCGATGACCACATCAGCATCACCCCGGCGGATCAGGTGCATCCCTTCACCGATGGCGTGCGCCGCGCTAGCGCATGCCGAAGTCGGCGCGAAGTTCGATCCCCGGGCGCCGAGCGCTATTGCCACATTGCCGGCGGCCATATTCGGAAGCATCATCGGGATCAGGAATGGGCTGAGGTGGCGTGGGCCGCTCTGCATCAACGTTTCTGTTCCTCGTTCGACCGTCTCTAAGCCGCCGATCGCCGTGCCCATAATCACGGCGGCGCGCGTGCCGTCCTCGTCTCCGAGCGTCAACCCTGAAGCTTCAGCCGCTTCCAGGCTAGCAACGACGGCATACTGGCTGTAGCGATCCATCCGCCGGGATTCTTTGCGTCCCAGCCGCTCCTCCGGCTTGAAACCCTTGACTTCGCCCGCGAACCTGGTCGCGAATCCCTCGGCATCGAATCGCGTGATTTCCCCTATCCCGGAGCGGCCCGCAAGGAGGGCTCGCCACGTCTCCCCGGCATCGTTCCCGAGCGGTGTCACCGCCCCCATCCCGGTGATGACCACCCGTCTCCGTTGGCTACTCATGTCGTCTCCCTGTTCGCGTGCGCGCGGCTTGTAGGCCCCCCGTCGGCATGATACGCTCGCCATGTGGCCGGCCCGGCGGTGTTCGTGATGATCGACGTAGCCGTGAGCCAACAGAACTCTAGTCGGGAGCCGCTCGCCAGAGCATACGCCCATGGCGTCGTGGCGCCCACCTGCGAAAGCAGGTTCAAGGCTCCGTCGCACACGGCACACGCGGGGACGGTCATCTTTCTGACGGGACGAGATCTTCTCGATTCCGATGATACAAAGGACCTCGGCCACGGTGATAGTGCTGATTTGCGGCCCCGACGCTGCCCTGGCCCGTGCGTCGGTCCAGCGGGTCTTGGACCGATATGATCCTCGCCGGGAGAATACCTCTTTCCTGGACGGACGGTCCGCGGCTCTCTCCAACGTCATCACCCACGTCGGGAGCCCGGGTTTCCTGGGTCAACGTCGCGTTGTCGTCGTCTCGGATCTGATGGCTCGGACCGCGAAGCCTGGGAAGGGCGCGATGGATTCTGAAGGAGCCAGCCCTGCCGCTCTCGATCTCACCCCCCTCTTCTCCTCCGTCGCACCTGGCAATGTCCTTGTCCTGGTTGACCCGGAGCTTGGCGCCGTGCCGGCATCGATCAAGAAGATCGCGCCAGCCAAGACAGAGACGATCACCGGCGCGCCTCCACGCGGAACCGCGTTGCTCGCTTGGATAGTGGATGCGGCACGAGACGCTGAGACGTCATTGGATCAATCCACCGCTCGCTACCTCGCCGACTGGCTCTTCCCGCGATCGTGGAGCAATAAGCCGGCCAACCCTAGGTATGACCGGCCACCGGACCTCGATCTGCTGCGCAATGAGATAGAGAAGCTCGCCTCGGCCGCGCACCCCGGTCCGATCCAGCGCCGCCATGTCGACCTGCTCGCCCACCGCGGCGAGCAGGATCAGATCTTTCGCTTCACCGACGCGGTAGCGCAACAGCGGCTTCCGGCGGCCCTGCAAGAGCTTACCAACCTCCTCGACGCGGGCGAGGAGCCCTACCGCGTGACGGCGCAAATGTATCAGCAGATGGAGCTGAGCACGGTACTCGCC
>DASYWB010000237.1:0-2524 GCA_035936495.1 Thermomicrobiales bacterium | reverse complement strand
GTATCCCTCCCCGCCGGCTCCCGTTGGGGGGACGCGATCAGGGTGTCGGGCGGCATGCTGCCTGGAGCGGACCTGACCAACGTCAACCCCGCTGCCCGCTTGGCGGATGGTGAGCGGCTCCTAATTGGGACCTTGCCCCCGGCATCCGCACTTTCGATCGTGGAGACACCCCCGTTGCCGAGAGCATCTCCCCGCGTAGCTGATGATTCGCAAGGAGGAGCCGCGTCCGATCTGATCAACATCAATCTCGCCACCGAGGCAGAGCTTGATGCCCTGCCGGGAATCGGGCCCGCCTTGGCGAGGCGAATTATCGAGCGCAGGACCAGTTTGGGACGGTTCACCTCGGTGGACGAGCTTGAAGACATTCAAGGTATCTCGGCGCGGATGGTAGACGAGCTCCGCCCGTTCGTGACGGTGTAGCGATGCTGGGTTTGGTCGGGGGAGCCGCGTTCCTCCTCGCGGCCAGCTTCGGAACGCGGGTGCTCCCCGGCTTGGGCCTCCTCGTTCTCTCCTGGATTCTTCGCTCTCGCACGCTCAATCAGAGCCGGTATCGCTTGGCGTTCGGAGCCGCTATCCTTGTCTTGGCTCTGATTGGCGCGGCGCTCGGGCCTGAGCGGGAGCCGGAGAGCGTTGTCCTCCCGCCCGATGCTCGCGCGGTTCGAGGTGAAGTTCGGAGCGGCGTTGAACGGGTAGGTAGTCGCCAGCGGTTCCTGCTCGACGTCCATGAGCTCCAAGGGTCGGATTGGCAATGGCGTGAGAGCCGCGGTCTGCTGCGCGTCAGCGCCCCGCGGTTGCCTGAGGTTCGGGCCGGCGACTCGGTGCGACTGGCGGGTCGTCTGTCCCCCCTCGCGGTTCAGCCGTCGGGGTATCGGTTGTATCTTCGCCAGCAGGGAATCGACGCCACATTTGGCGCCCGGACCGTCATACCGGTCCAGTCCGGCCATCCGGTGGAACGATTCTTCGACGGCACGAGGTTTCGGATTGACGAGGTGCTCCGGATTGGGGCACCCGGTGACGCGGGCGTCTTCCTTGCTGGTTTGGTCACGGGAGATGATGATTCGCTCTCGTCTAAGCGGAAGGAGGCGTTCCGGGTCGCGGGACTAGCGCATGTGACGGCAATCAGCGGCAGCAATATCGCCTTACTGATCGCGATATTGGCTGGCGGTACAGGTCTGCACCGGCAACGGCGGTCGTGGCGGCTTGGTGCCGCGGTGCTCGCGATCTGGATTTACGCGCTTGTCGTCCAACTGGAGCCACCGGTCGTCCGCGCCGCGTTGGTCGCGACTCTGGCGCTCGTGGGAGTGCGCTCGGGGCGGCGGCCCGACTATGTGACGCTGACGGTGCTGACAGCGGTCTTTATGGTGCTCGTCCAACCCGCGTATCTCCTCGGGTTGTCTTTCCAGTTATCGTTTGTGTCGGCGCTCGCTCTGGTGATCTCGGCTCCACGCACTGCGGCGCAGTCCACGGCTATGCGGGTTCTTCAATCACTCCTCTCCGTAACCGTCGCACACCTGGCGACGCTCCCACTCCTCTTGCCTCTCCAGGAGCGGCTTTCGTTGACCGCGTTGCCGGCAAATGTGCTCCTCGGACCGGTTGTCGCGGCACTGTTCGCTGTGGCTCTTCTCGCCGGGGTCGTGGGCCTTATCTGGCCACCCGTGGGCGAGTCATTGGCGGCCACCGCGGGCGTCTTCGCGGAGATGGTTCTGCGCGCCGTTGATGTGCTAGGCATGCCGGCCGCGGCGCTTCCGCTCTGGGGCCTCTCGATGCTGACACTCGTTTGGCTTGGACTGGTGAGCATGATCGTCATCTGGGGATTCAGCGGCGAGGGGACCACGCTCGCGCGACGCTGGTGGTCGGAGCATCGTATCTCGCCCAGTATGACGGCCCGGCGTTGACAGACGTTCTTATTGAGCGGTATCTTTTTCGTAGTGCCCTCATAGTCTAGCGGCCTAGGACGTCACCCTTTCAAGGTGAAGATCGCGGGTTCGAATCCCGCTGGGGGTACCAAAGCGGGGGCAATCCCCGTTGCTACCCGGCAATAACATGTGATTCGTGGACGAAGACGCTTAGGATTTGATTCACCTCTTGCAGTTCCAGCCGGATTAGTCATTCGTGCGCGTCACGCTCGGCCGGAATCTGACCGCCGGCGAGAGCCATCGGCGGAGCGCGCGCCACCCGGCGCACCGGGATGCCTCATTCGTTGGCCACGCGAGCGATTCCCATCGCCTCGAGTTGCTCGGCTATCCGCTGATTATTCACGAGGATCATCTCTGCCGCCCGTTGGTAGGCTATCTCAGCCGTAATCCGCATCAGGTCACCGTACGGGCCGAGGTGTTCGGCGTCCTCTTGCGCGTCGTCTAGTCGCTCCATCCGGTCGCGGATCTGCGCTTGTAACTCTTCGCCCGTGAGCCCGATCTGCACAACGCCTGTCCTTTGCTGATGCCGATGGAACCATCGGACGTCTACGAAGCCACGCCCGCCGGTGGAGTGGTAGATTGTAACGGCCGGCGGGGGCCGGCCGGTG
>DASYWB010000236.1:0-5218 GCA_035936495.1 Thermomicrobiales bacterium | reverse complement strand
ATCCGGCATGGCGGAAGGGGTGATCCATCCTTCCCTGCTGGCCACACTCGTCTACCGGTTCGGCATTCCCGGGCAGGCGACGGATGACGTCGCCAAGGTTCAGGCCAATGGACAGTGCTTCCTTCTAGAGCGGGAAACACTGGACAGTATCGGAGGCTTCACCTCGGTTCAGGACTCCGTTTGCGAAGATGTTACGCTTGCCCGCCCGGCACGGCACGAGCGTATCTTCGCTGGCCATGGACCTACTGGCTCTCGCCTTGCCAATCACCCTTCGTACGGACGATGACCCACACCTTCGCGCGTTCGAGCTCGCCGCGCGGTTCGACCTACCAGCTGCCTACGACGCTCACTATCTCGCACTCCCGGAGAAACTAAACCTGGAGTTCTGGATCGGGGATCGCCGGCTGGTGAATGCGGTCCACCTGGCTCAGCAGCCTAGCGCTTGAGCTCTTCCGTCCAGCGCTTGTAGTCTTCCTCGATCTCGTCGGCCCAGACGGAGACGTCGATCTGGCCAGTGGTGTAGACGCCCTCGGCCAGGCGAGACTTACCAAAGACGTCGCGCTGGCGCACCTCCTCCGACCGGATGACGACGTCTTCCGCGAGATGAGGTGGGATGAAGCTCACACCCTCACGCGTACCCAAGACGACATCGCCAGGCATTACCGAGGCGTCGCCGATGCGAACGGGGGTATTGACGCCAACCATCGTCACGTCGTAGATCGCCGATGGATGAACACCACGACAGAAGACGTTGAAATCCGGCAGTTCGAAGACCCGCGCCAGGTCACGGATCCCGCCATCGACGACGAGTCCAGTTTTGGCGATCGCATGGATCGAGGTCGCGAGATTGTCGCCGATGAAGGTTCCGTCCTCGATCTTGCCAAAGAGATCGACGACCAGCACGTCGCCCTCCTGGATAGTGTCGATCACCCAGTTATTCTGGCCCCCAACCCGGCCTTCCTGCTCGCCTTTGGCCAGTACCGCGCCATTCAGATCGGGGCGCAGTGGGACGAAGCGGACGGTCAGCGCGCGCCCGACCAGCACGCGGTCCGGGTGGAGGTTGTACCAGCCACCCTCGAACTGAAACTGGTAGCCGTGCTGCTTCTCGATCACCCCCCATGCTTCATCGTTCGTAACGAGACGCATTCGTTCGAGGATGTTATCTGGAACCTTGGGGCGGCCGTCCGCGAGGCGATCTCCCGTGAAGTCACGCGTCAGCTCCTGTACACGCTCCGGCGTCTCAATCAGCACCCGGTCCCTCCCTCTCCTCACGCCCCTGGTTCGACCAGAAGCGTCCCATCCGTATAGCGCGCGATCGTATCACGATTCAACGTGATGCCGAGTCCTGGTCTGTCCGGGATCGGCAGCATCCCGTCGGCATCAAGCGTCCAGCCGCCGAGCACGAGGTCATCGATGTACGGCGACCCGGTCTTATACTCCACGAGGTCGGTATCCGGGAAGGCCGACGCCAGCTGCAGATCGGCCGCGAGACCGACGGCGGTATTCCACCCGTGAGGGATGAACCGAATTCCATGCTCCCCGGCCAGCCAGCCGATACGCCGCTCCTCACTGATCCCGCCGACTTTAGTCACATCGGGTTGGACGATGTCGAACGCACCGGATGTCAGCCATGGGACGAACGACTGGCGCCGGGTCAGGACTTCGCCACCCGCGATCGGCACGCGCGTCGCCCGGCGCAACGCCGCGTAATCGTCGAGCGCATCGGGGCGAAGTGGCTCCTCGAACCAGGCGACGTCGTATTCCGTCAGCATCTCAGCGGTGCGGAGCGCCCAGGTGTATCCTCCGGACCAGAAGGCATCGCTACCACCGGCATCGACCATCAGCATGGCGTCGTCGCCAATAGCTTCGCGGGCGACGCGGACGATGGCTTCATCCGTGCTGGCGTTGACACGTCCGAATGGCCCCCAGCCGATCTTGAACGCCCGAAATCCCTCCTCCTTGAGTCCCACGAGGAGGTCCGCGAGCTGCGCTGGCTCGTCCATCAGGACCGATGCGTAGGGTTGGACACGGTGCCGGTAGCGTCCGCCGAGCAGGCGGCCGACCGGTTGAGCCGTCGCCTGGCCGAGAATGTCCCAGAGGGCAATGTCGATGCCGGAGATCGTGTGCGTGATCGCGCCGCCGCGCCCCTGCCAGAAGGTGTGCTGGTGGAGCTTTTCGCTGACCCGCTCCGGCTCCAATGCCTGTTCACCGATCAGAAGAGGCTCCAGGACCCCTAACGCCCCACGCACGAGGTCATCACTGGTGAAGACGCTGCCGACACCGGTCAGTCCCTCGTCGGTCATGACCGCGACGAGGGTGTGGACACAGGTGTCAGGCCGCAGCTCATGGCTCCAGCCGCCTTCGGGGGTGGCGCCGCGCAAGCCGGCCACGCGGACTTCACGGATTCTCAAGAGGCATCCTCCCGGTGTATCGCATAGCGGGGCCGTCGGAAAACCTCGGCTCGCGGCGAGAAGGTCACGGCGGGGTCGAGGGGAAACATGGGGCGTGGACATCGCGTGTGGCCGAGACTCTTGAGGTCGGCGCTGGTCGATCCTGGTGCATCGACGTTGATCACCCTGGCCGCCCAATCACTGAAGAAGTGGGGCTGGCAATGGGGCGATTTGACGACCACCGCGTCGAAGTGAGTTGGATCCTGGCCGTGGGCGAGAAAGAGCGAGCGATTGTAGAGACTCACCGGCCGGCTCGTCACGACGAGCGTAACGGGGGCATCTTCGAGTTCCAGCACGGCGGTGTTACCACCATCCCATTCGGTGCCGTGCGATTCTTCCCGGAACCGGCCGTCCGAGAGCATCCGGACGCGCGCGGTGACCGGCAACGGCGTGAATCGGGAAGGATCGAGTGCGCCACCGGCCGTGATCTTCACGGTCTTGCCGACACCCGCGGCCATCGCCGCCGCGACGGCGGGCGCATCGACGACGGGTGCGAGGGTCCGGCCCCGGTAGCCACCTTCCAATAGGGCCGTGACGACCGCGAGCGAGTCGCCGGAGGCTCCCGAGCTGGTCGCATCCGCCGCGTCCGTCAGGATCACGGTGCCCGAGCCGAGGGTATCCCGCGCGATCCGAACGGTTTCCGCGAGCGAGGTCAACGGGGCATGGAGGTAGTGCCGCATCTCCCAGAATTGCTCCGCCAGGCGCACCGCTTCTCGCTCCGACCGTTTGAGGTCGTCGGTGACGACGAGGCTGTTGGTGCCGAGCGCCGGCACATCGGTGAAGGGGTTGCCGATGAACATGCCAGCGGAGAGACCGCCACCGCTTTGCTCCACCGCCTGAGCCGCGCGCACGACCTCGCCGAATCGGCCGGTGGCGGTGATGAGCTCGTCACCTCGGACCAGCGCGGGCACGAAGACCCTGGCCGTCACGGGCCTCGCCTGGCCGGCAAGCACGCGGAGCAAGAGGCGGGCGGCACGCGCGCCGGTCTCGAAGAAATCGACGTGGGGGTAGGTATGATAGACGACCACCGCGTCGGCAAGCTGGAGGATCCGATCGGTAAGAATGCCGTGCAGGTCAAGCGAGACGATGATCGGGATACCCTCGCCCAGGGCCTCCCGGGCGACCGCCAGCAACGCTCCCTCGGGGTCCGGTTCATCCCCGGCGACCATCGCGCCGTGAAAGGCAAAGTAGGCCCCATCCGGTTCCGGTGCGGCGAACAGCGATTCCTGGAACTCGTGTCGCATGCGCTGCCAGTCTGGCGAAGCGAGCGGCCCACCCGACGTCACGGCCCGGGCGCTGAAGGTCGGGATGACCTCAAGATCATCAGGCTGGGCGAAGACGCTCAAGGCGCCGCCGACCTCAGTGGACGCCTCACGGTGATAGGAGAGCATGCCCTGGCCGCGAGCGACGTCGAAATCCTCGAACCGGGTCGGCACGGGATTGAACGTCGAAGTTTCCTGCATACACTCGGCAATCAGGACGCGGACCATGCCGGCTCCCTCGTAGGCGATGCGACGATGTTCGACGCCGCATCTTCGCGCATTGGTGACATTTGCGCGACCCCCTATGGCGATGCCTGCCGTATAGTTGGTCGCCGCGCGAGCTGCGTGCTTACCCGTATCGAGTACTGAGGAGCAACGCCGCATGAGCCGACCGACCATAAAGCCTTATGGTGCTTGGGAGTCGCCGATCTCGGCGCACGACGTTGCCGCTGGCGGGATCCGGATCGGCCAGGTCGCGATGGACGGGCACGACGTCTATTGGGTGGAAGGGCGACCAAGCGAGGGCGGCCGGAACGTCGTCGTGCGGTCGACTGGCCACGGGGCGGAGGACGTCACGCCACCGCCGTTCAACGCGCGAACGCGGGTGCATGAGTATGGCGGCGGGGCCTTCACTGTCGAGAGGGGAACGGTCTTCTTCTCGCATGACGGCGACGGCCGCCTTTACCGGCAAGAGACCGGCGGCCCTCCTCAACCGATCACGCCGGAGGATCAGCGGCGCTATGCCGATCTGACCGCGGACCGGCGCCGCGAGCGGCTCATCTGCGTGCAGGAAGATCACCGGGGTGAGGGTGAGCCGGAGAACACGCTGGTCGCCGTGCCGCTCGGTGGCGGTGAGCCGGAGCAGCTGTTCAGCGGAACGGATTTCGTCAGCTCGCCACGCCTCAGCCCGGACGGGACGTGCCTGGCCTGGCTAAGCTGGAACCATCCGAACATGCCATGGGATGGCTGTGACCTCTGGCTGGCCGGCATCGCGGCTGACGGGCGCCTCGAAGAGCCAGACCACGTGGTAGGCGGCACGGACGAATCGATCTTCCAACCGGCCTGGTCGCCCGACGGGCTGCTGCATTTCGTCTCGGACCGGACAGGCTGGTGGAATCTCTACCGCTGGCGCAACGGAACGGTCGAGCCGCTCTTCCAGCGAGAGGCGGAATTTGGGTTGCCTCAATGGGTCTTCGGCAAGTCCACCTATGGCTTCGTAGGGGCGGACAGGATTGCCTGTACCGGATTCGAGCAGGGGGCATGGCGGCTCTGGCTGCTCGATACGGCTTCCGGCGGCGCCGAGCCGATCCCTCTGCCCTGCACCGAGATCAGTGACATTCAGGCGCATGACGGTGTGGCCACGTTCACGGCTGGGTCGCCGGTCCAACGCGTGGACGTCGTCCGCCTTGACGTCCACCGCCGGGAGACGCAGGTGCTGAGCGGAGATGGCGGGAAGATCGCGCCCGCCGCCATCGCGAAGCCGGAAGCGATCACCTTCCCGACCGG
>DASYWB010000235.1:0-2898 GCA_035936495.1 Thermomicrobiales bacterium | reverse complement strand
CCGAGATCGCCAAGCCGGCCGCGGACCAAGAGGAGATGGAGCGGTTCATCCTGAGCAAGATCGAGAGCGGGGCGGCCCTGCGCGGCACCTACCCCCCAAACGAGATGACGCTGGCCGAGTACGACGAATGGCGGGCCGGGCAAGCTCAAGATAGCTCAACTTAAACTCCGCGGGCATCTCGCGAGCGATGGACCGCGCCTGACGGGTGATAGGATCACTATCCATCGTGAATTGCGCGACGCTGCGAGCGTCGCTGGCGGATACATGGGAGGACAGACGGTTTGGCAGCAACGATCCGGGCAGGGGTGGCGGCCGCGCGAGTGCTCCAGCAACGAGGGGTGCGGTACGCGTTCGGCGTCCCCGGCGAGAGCTTCCTGGGTTTGCTCGATGCCCTGCACGAGACTCCGGAGATCCAGCTCATCAGCACCCGTCACGAGGGCGGCGCGGCGTTCATGGCCGAGGCGGTCGGCAAGCTGACCGGTGTCCCGGCGATCTGCATGGGTACCCGCGGCGTCGGCACGGCGAATTTGGCGATCGGCATCCACACCGCCTACCAGGATTCAACCCCGCTGATCGCCCTGGTTGGACAGGTCGAAACCCCGTTCCGCCACCGGGAGGCCCTACAGGAGGTCGAGCTCGCGCCGTTCCTCTCGCATATCACGAAATGGGCGATCGAGGCGCCGAACGGCGAGCGCCTGCCCGATCTCGTCAGTGAGGCATTCCGCCTGAGCATTGCCGGCAGACCGGGACCGGTGGCGATCGCCCTCCGGGGCGACATTCTTGATGAAGACGCTCCAGCGGACCTTCCGCGCGCCTCGGCGGAGCCCGTAGCAGCACCCGATCAAACGTCCGTGAATGCCGCTCTTGCGCTCCTGAACCATGCGGCACGCCCGCTCATCATCGCAGGGGGAGGGGTCTCGCGGAGTGGATCGACAGGCAGCCTCGTGGCGCTGGCGGAGCGGATCGGCGTTCCCGTGATGACGGCTTTTCGTCGACACGATGCGTTTCCCAACGATCATCCGCTCTACGTCGGGTCGCTCTCCATTGGCGCACCGGCTCCCGTTGTCCAGCGAGCTTGCGATGCCGACGTGATCTTGGCGATTGGGACGCGGCTCGCCGAGACGACGACCTTCGGGTACACCCTGCCGGCACCAGGCACCCGGCTCATCCATGTCGATGTCTCGCCGGAGGTGACCGGGAGGACGTATCCCGCGGAGATCGCCATCGCCGCCGACGCCGGGAAGACGATTGAGATGTTCCTGGCCACGGTCGAGGAAGACGATCGCTCGGCCCGGTCGTCACAAAACGTGCGGGACCGGGCGACCTATGAGGAGGCGACAACGCTAGCATCGCCCGTGATTCAAGATCTCGTCGATCCCGCGTTTGTCATCGCCCAGCTGCAACGGCAGCTTCCAGCCGGCGCGGTCCTAACCAGCGATGCCGGGAACTTCTATGGATGGCTCTCTCGCTACTTTCGCTTCCGGCAACCGGGAACGTTCCTCGGCCCGACTTCGGGCGCCATGGGATACGCGGTTCCAGCCGCGGTCGCCGCCGCCCTCGTGCGGGAGAATCGTGTTCCGGCCGTCGCCATTGCCGGGGACGGCGGCTTCTTGATGACCGGAAACGAGCTCGCGGTGGCGGCACAGCTCGATCTCGACGTGACATGCATCGTGTTCAACAACGCGATGTACGGGACGATCCGCCTCCATCAGGAACGGACGTACCCCGGCAGAGTTTCCGGCACCGACCTATGGAGTCCCGACTTCGTGCGCTACGCCGAAGCCTTCGGCGGGCTGGGCGTCCGCGTCGAACGGAACGAGGATGTCGCGGACGGTGTCCGGCAGGTGCTGGGCCACCGGGGCGTCTCGATCCTCGAAGTGGCGGTGTCGCCGGACGCGATCGCGGTCGGCCAGTCGCTCCAGGAGATCAGTCAGCGGCAGGCATCCGGGTAGCCCAGCGTTGTGCAGTACGCGATAGGAGAATGTGATGGAACCGGTCGTCGTGGCAATTGTCGATCTTTACCGCTCGGTGCACGAGCAGTTGCGACAGATCATTCAAGACATGGACGACGAGGAGCTGAACTGGTCTCCCGGCCCCGAGATGAATTCCGTCGCAGTCCTGGTCACGCATACCCTCGCCTCGGAGCTCGATACGCTCACGTTCGTGCGTGATGTGCCAAACGAGCGGGACCGCGAGTCCGAGTTCCAGGTGGAAGCGGCGAGCGCGTCCGACCTCTTAGCGAGCCTGGACCGCGCCGATGCCGTGCTCGCCGAGCATGCTGGCGCTCTTGGCCCCGGCCAACTCGACGCGATCCGCACGCGCCCAGGCCGCGATCCTCAACAGGGCGTCCACTGGCTGATCAATAACTACGGACATGCCCGTGAACACCTCGGCCACGCGCAACTGACGAAGCTACTCTACGAGCAGCGGCAGGCGTGACGGAAGGAGACGTTACCCCTGACAAAAGGCCCACGTCCCTGCGTAAGCCCCGAAGAGCACGCGCCTGCCCGCCACGCCAACCGCTCACCGGACGCCGCGCGATAGGCCGATGAAGGATGACGCCGGGAGACGTCATTTGGCGTGACGGCGGTGGGACCTCGGTCATGGGCGGTGGAGACCGGGCGATGCGGTGCATCGCACCCTACTACAGGTGACGTGACCGGATAGCGTGGTCCTGTGATGGTGCGGGTATCACGCCTCGTCAAGATAACAGCGCGGACCCGGCGAGGGGGACGGCTCGTAGGGGCGATGCGGTGCTGTCATCGCCTGCTAGAGTTGTCCCTGCCGATCGCTGGCTCGTGGTGTCACCAGAGGGAACGGAGGCCGGACGGCCATGAACACGACCCCGCGGAAGCCGACCGTCCGTGAGACCTCGCGGACCGAGCGCGAGCAGATGGT
>DASYWB010000234.1:0-3990 GCA_035936495.1 Thermomicrobiales bacterium | reverse complement strand
CCTGCCGATTGAGCGCATCACCAAAGTTTCGGTCCTCGATCCTTACTTTTACCGGTGAGCTTGCCGGTAACAGCCGCAACTGGATGAACGAGTCATAGACAAAGGAGCCTCCCATGTGGACTGCAATTCGCCGATCTCGATCGTTGCTTATCATCACGCTCGTTGCGCTCGGAGGCATCGCTGCCCCAGGGATCGCCGCGCAAGACGCTACGCCAGCCGCAGAGACTGAAGGAATCTCCGTCATCGAACTCGCACCGGGAGTAACAGCGGAAATCTTCGCCGGCGCGCCGTCGGACCGGGCCCCAGGACAAACCGTCTACGTTGCTCGCTTTGTCTTTCAGCCAGGCGCCGAGATCTTCCCTCATCGTCACCCCGGCACGACGGTTCTCGGAGTAGCGTCCGGGTCGTTCGGTTGGACCCTAGTTGAGGGAACCGCCCATGTCGTCCGAGGCGCGGCGGCGGGTGCTACCGGGCCAGCTGAGGAGCTGACTGAACCAGGCACGGACGTGATTCTCGAGCCCGGCGACGCCATTTACTACGAAGACGACGTAGTTCACACGGCCCGCGGCGCTGGAGATGAGGAAGCCGTTGTCCTTGGGACGCTCGTGCTCACCAGCGGCGAGGATCTGCTGATGCCGGCTGACATGGAAATGGACGCGACGCCCGCGGCGTAGCGGCAGAGGATCGTCCCAGTGCCCTATCTCGTCGACTTGGAGCGATGTCACCACCGGGATCGCACCTCGTGGCCGTCCCTATCTAGACAACGCCTCCAGCAGCTCTTCGATCGATGGGCGGTCCCTCGGATCATTGCCGACATAGCGATAGCGGACGGTCCCTTCAGGGTCAATCACGAATGTGGCCGGTCTAGCAATAGGCCGGCCCTTCGCCTCGTTTTCGTGGAAGACGCCATAACCGTCGATCACACTGTGCGTCGTGTCGGAGAGTACTGGAAAGGAGAGCCCCATTTCAGTTTTCAGCTTCGACGCTTCATCAACGGGCTCGCTGCTGACCGCCACGATCTCGGTGGTCAAGGCCTGAAAATCCGCGTATCGCTCTTGCAGCTGCCCGAGCTGCTCTCGGCAAGGTGGTCACCACGCGCCACGATAGAAAATCAACAACACCCAACGACCCCGGGATCCGGCGATCCGAACCGGCGTGCCATCGGCCTCCGGCAATGTGAATTCCGGCGCCGGATCACCGGGTTTTAGTCCGTCCCCTTCGAGTGGCATCATTGGCTCTCCCTAGACCGTGTGCTGACTATCGTGCCTAAGCACCACCCATGCCAGCACCGGCACTCGTCGGACCGTTCGACGCTCCAGTCAGCGCCACGCCCGGGAGATCCAGCTCGTGTGTGCGATGGCATCGCACCCAGCGGCCGGGCGTCATCTCCTCCCATACCGGGGCTGTCGTGCGGCAGTGCTCGACGGCGTACGGGCAGCGCGGATGCAAGGAGCAGCCGCTCGGTGGGTCGGCAGGGTTGGCGACCTCGCCCTGGAGCAGCACCCGCTTGGACCTGGCGCGCGGATCCGGCTTCGGAATCGCCGACATCAGCGCCGACGTATACGGATGCTTCGGCGAGTGGAAGAGCGCCTCTGAGTCGGCAAGCTCAACCATCTGCCCGACATACATCACCGCCACCCGGCCGCTGATGTGCTTGACGACACTCAAGTCATGCGCGACGAACAGATACGTCAGGCCCATCTCCTCCTGCAACTCGAGGAGCAGGTTCAGAATCTGTGCTTGCACGGAAACGTCGAGGCCCGCGACGTCGCTCCGCTCTATGGCCTCGCGCTTGAAAACGATGACCTGCTCCGGGGGAACTCTCTGCATCGAGCCGGCGCATGCCCGGGCACGAGCAGCGCTAAAGTCTGGCCGATGCTAGGCTAGCAGCCGCGCTACTCCTGAAGAACCGAGCTGGTCGATAACGCGGAACGAGGAGATCCATGGCAACGCACCGCCCCTTCCGATTCGGCGTCCAGGGACGCAGCGCCAGTTCCAAACGCGAATGGACAGAGAAGGCCATCAAGGTGGAAGCGCTTGGCTTCTCCACCTTGATGGTCCCCGATCACTTCGTCCGCTGCCTCGCCCCGGCACCGGCCCTTGCCGCCGCGGCAATGGTGACCGTCGATCTACGGCTCGGGGGCCTGGTTTGGGACAACGATTTTCGCCACCCGGCGGTCCTCGCCAAAGACGCCGCGACCATCGACGTTCTCTCCGATGGCCGGCTCGAGTTCGGCATCGGCGCGGGCTGGCTCAAAGACGAGTACGACCAGACCGGCATCCCCTTCGACCCGCCCAGCGTCCGCATCGAGCGGATGGAAGAAGCCGTTCGGCTCATCAAGAAGCTCTTTACCGAGGACCCCATCACCTTCAAAGGCGACTACTACGGGGTCGAAGGACTGACCTTGCCGCCGAAACCGGTCCAGAAGCCGCATCCGCCCATTTTGATCGGGGGCGGAGGCCGCAAGCTGCTTTCCGTGGCCGCTCGCGAGGCCGACATCGTCGGGTTCACGACCAGAGCCCGCGCCGATGGAACCAAAGTGACCGAGGACATGACCATCGAGGGCATGGAGCAGAAGCTCGCCTGGGTCCGCGAGGCGGCCGGTGTCCGGTTCGAGCACCTTGAGCTCAACGCGATCATCACCTCGATCGCCCAATCCAACAACCGTCAAGCAGCCGCCGAAAACCTTGCCGGCACCCTCGGCTTGACGTCCGAGCAAGTCATCGAGTCGCCCCTCACCCTGGTTGGCTCCACCGCTCAGATGGTCGACGATCTCCAAGCTCGACGCGAGCGCTTCGGCATCTCCTACATCGCCATCTTCGAGGACCACCTCGACATCCTGGCACCAGTGGTGGCCCGGCTCGCGGGGACGTGAGGCGGTAGACGTGAGTTGGGGTCGGCGGAAGGGCAGGCGCGGGAGACTTGACCGCCCCCTCAAGCCCTCACTGCCAACCATGGCTTAGGCTCTTACGCCTTACGTCTACCGTCTTACGCCTGTCACGCCCCGATCTCGTATCCGGAGAGCTCCTCGATCAGGGTGATGAATGACGAGTGGTCCAGATCACCCCGTCCTGTTGCCGCGAGGGCGTCGAAGAGCTGGCTGACCAGTGCCGTCGTCGGGAGCGAGACACCCTGGCCGCGACCGGTCGCGAGCGCGATCGCCAGGTCCTTGCGGTGCAGATCCACTCGGAAGCCAGGCGCGAAGTTATGATCGACCATGCTGGCGCCGCGCATCTCCATGACCTTCGTTGCCGCCAGTCCGCCGTTCAGCACCTCGATGATCTTCGCCGGATCGACCCCGGCCTTCGCCCCAAGAACGAGCGCCTCGCTGACCGCCGCGTAGGCAACGGCGACCACCACCTGGTTACAGGCCTTGACGGTCTGGCCGGCACCCGCCTCGCCAACGTGGACGATCGTCTTGCCCATCGCCTCGAAGAGCGGCTTCGCTTGCTCGAAGGCCCCGGCTTCACCGCCGACCATGATACTCAGCGTTCCGGCAATCGCGCCCTTGTCGCCGCCGCTGACCGGCGCGTCGAGCGCCCTCGCCCCGCGCGCCGCGAGGGCTTCCGCCACCTCACGCGCGGTCTCGGGCGCGATCGTGCTCATGTCCACGAGGAGGTCGCCATCGCCCATCCCCTCGAGCAGTCCATTCTCCCCGAAGACCACGTCCCGCACGTCCGGCGAGTCCGGCAGCATCGTGATCACCGTCGAGACTTGATCGGCCACCGCCCGCGGGCTGTCCGCCGCCGCCGACTCCACCTCGCCGACGATCTCGTCGATACTGCCCCGGCTCCGGTTGTAGACGACGAGCTCGTGCCCCGCCTTCGCGAGGTTTCGCACCATCGGCTTGCCCATGATTCCGAGCCCGATAAACCCAACCTTCTCCGCCATCATCGCTCTCCCTTCATATGCGCATCTGCATCAACGCGGACAAGAAGCGATACTCTCCTTGCCGCCTTGCCGCCTTGCCGCCTTACGTCCAGTACCCC
>DASYWB010000233.1:0-3257 GCA_035936495.1 Thermomicrobiales bacterium | reverse complement strand
AGAACGTGACGAGGCGAGCTGTTGATTCCGGTAGGCCCGGCTGCAGCGTGTAATCTCCTGGCGGGACATCGTTGAAGGCCGCGTTGCCGGACTCATCGACTGTCGCGGTGCGGTAGGCCGGTCCATTCAGGAAGAGCGTCTGCTCATAGCCGGGAGCGGTGTCGTGACAGGCGGCGCCGAAGTCTGTGCCCGCGAACCCCGGTGGACAGACGCGGCTGTGGATGCGCAGCGTCGCCGCACGGGGGATCGGCGTACTTTCAACTCGCTGAACCGGGATGTTGAAGAATTGGGCACCGGCAAATTCGGTGTAATTCCACGTCATAATCGGGTTTCGGGTTGGCGCGTAGTTGCCACGCACGGTGTCAGTCATTTGCCGGACGATGACGACGGAATCAAATGGGGCGTCAACGGTACAGAAGCCCTCCCCGTCTGTCATGCAGCTCCCGATCGGGCGGGCGTCCCCGGTCTCGACGACCATCTTGATGCCCGCTTGCCCCTCACATCCTTCCGGCGGGAAGGGGCCCTCCGCGGGATGAACGATTCCGGGGTCTCGGTCGCAGATGAGACCATATATTGGAAAGCCACCGGCTGGCGGCTGGCCCGCGACTGGATCGGCCGCACCGAGTCCGGCGAGTGCGAAGAGAACACAGACTGCCGTCCAGCGGTGGATCAATCGCATGACGAGGTTCCTTTCGTCGAGAGCTCGAGCCGCTCGGGCTCACACGAAGAGCGTCTCCAAGTCGATCATGACGTCGGGAAGTGATTCCACCACAACGTCGCCGCCTCGACATTCGTCCTTCTGATAGGTTCCATCCGGTTGACGGCGCCAGACGTGGAGCACTCGCTCGAAGGGCTGAATGCGCCAGACCTCCTGGTAGCCGCGTAACCGGTACTCCGGCAGCTTGGTGTTGACGTCATACTCCCCCGTGGAGAGGGACCGGATTTCGACGACGATCGGCAATGGTCGATCGTAGATCTCGAGGATATCGGGCCGGTCCCGGTCCGGCTCGAGGACGGATACCGGGATGACGAAGACATCGGGAATGTAGTACGTCTCGGTCCATCGGCTGACTCGACCCACGTTGATCCGGATGCGATAGCGTGAAGGATCAAGCTGCATACGCAGTTGGAAGCCCAACTCCATCATGAGATCATTGTGGCGGAAGCTCATCGACGGCTTCTCCCGTAGCACCCCATGATGAAGCTCCCGTTGCCGGTCGGAGTCTTCCAATGCAACTTGGTGGAACGTTCGCTCGGTAACCGGCATGGCATCCTCCTCCCGTGCTGCCTCGTTCCTCATTTTACATTGAGTTTCGACCACACCCAGCAAGCGGTGTCCTCTCGACCATCGCTGTGGGAGAAACGCGGGAGAGAACGGTGAATCAGCAATACGTCGTCAATGCGGAGGGATTTGTTACCCGAAGCGGGCGCTACCTGATGACCGTCCGCTCCGCGGCCAAGGAACACGCGCGGGTACGCTGAGCGTGCCCGGCGGTAAAGTCGAGGATGCTGGAGTCGCGGCCGACGTTTTGGAGGCGACGCTCAGGCGGGAGATCGCTGAGGAGGTCGGCATCCAGGTCGAGGATGAACTTGCTTATGTCGAGAGCAAATCGTTTGTCGCGGATAACGGGGATCCGTGTGTCGATATCGTCTTTCTCTGCCGATATCGCGACGGGGAGGCGGCACCGCTCGCCTTCGGATGAAGTAGCTGGCGTCTGCTGGATGACGGTCGAGGACGTCCTTGACGACCCCGCGTTACCGTCATGGACTCGCCGGAGCGTCGCACTGACCCAACGGCGGCGCGTGCTGCTCGGTTGGTAGTGGCAAGCCTCAATCAGCATATCAAACGTCGGACAGCGAAAAGCCGCCCGGGTGGCTAGTCCCGCGCGGCTTACGCTAAGGGAGGGAAGATTACTTCGCGGCGTGGCTGGCGCCGCGAAGCGTTTGAAGTGATCTGTTCCTGTGCCTCATCGGCACGTATTCATCATGCCACAGTCTCAAAAGCGGGACAGGCGCGAACGGATAGGCCAAGTGGGTACGTTCGTGCGCCATGGCCTATCGTGCGGCATTCCGGCTGTCCGGCTATGATGCCGCCAGGGGAGGAGGACCACCATGCAAGAGCATCGTGACGAGAACCTGGGAAGCGAAAGCGCTAGCGCGGCGAACGCGACGGATGATATCCGGAGCAACATGGAGGAGATGATCGCGGTGATGCGACACCTCGAGGTGGACGAGAGCCCACCCCGGCTCCCCTTTCGCGCTGCTTGGACGCCGGAGGAGAAGCGCCAATGAGCGGCCTTCGCACGGAAACAGTCCCCTCCATCACGGAAGCGGCGCGGCGCCTCCGGACCGGTGAGATCACGGCGGCCGCGCTGACGGAGGCGTTCCTGGCGCGAATCATGGAGACCGAGCCGGCGATCCACGCCTTTGTTGAGGTGCTCGCCGGGACAGCCCTCAGGGATGCCGCTCGGGCGGATGCGGATCTTGCCGCCGGAATCGACCGTGGACCCCTTCAGGGTATTCCCGTGGGGGTCAAAGACATCTACGATCTGGCTGGCGTCCCGACACGGTGCGGCTCCCGTGCTCGGGATAGCGCCGCTCCCGCGCAGACCGACTCCGAACCCGTGCGCCGGTTGCGAGAAGGCGGAGCGGTCTTCATCGGGAAGACGGTCACGCAAGAGTTCGCGGCCGGCGTGGTGAGCAGACCGGCGCGTAACCCCTGGGACCCAACCCGGGTGCCGGGTGGTAGCTCCGGGGGTTCGGCGGCGTCCGTCGCTGCCGGCTCGTGCCTGGTCGGTCTCGGCTCGGACACCGGTGGCAGCATCCGGATCCCCGCAAGCGTAACCGGCACCATTGGTCTCAAGCCCACCTATGGCCGGGCGAGCAAACGCGGCGTCTACCCCCTCTCCTGGGCGCTCGATACCGTTGGCCCGATCGCTCGAACGGTGGAGGATGCCGCCCTGACCCTGAACGTCATGGCCGGTCATGACCCTGGCGATCCCACCACGGTTGACCTTCCCGTCGCTGATGCGACGTCTGAAATCGGGCGCGACATCGAGGGCCTGCGTATCGGCGTGGCCCGCGGATTCTTCTCGGAGCGACTTCAGCCGGAGGTCGCCTCGGCCGTCGAGGCGGCGCTCGATGTCTTTCGCGGGCTTGGGGCGGAGGTGATCGAGACGCCCTGGGCGGACGCCAAAGCCGCCCGTGCGGTCGCCATGATCCTGAATCGTGTCGAGTCAGCCTCGGTGCATGAGCGG
>DASYWB010000232.1:0-3807 GCA_035936495.1 Thermomicrobiales bacterium | reverse complement strand
AGGCCAGGGGTAGGCAACGCTGGAAGATCGGCGCCTCTGAGGAAGTGGACGCGGTCCCCGCCGTCGCCCCACTCTTCGACGGCATCCTCTACCGGGTCAACGGAAGATCGAGAAGGTAATCTCCTTCGCCGTGAGGAACTCCAGTAGGGCGGGTGTGCCCGCTTGGGTCTGATGGATCGCTCGCTGGATGGCTGGGACGATCTCGTGCGGTTCGCTCACCCGCTCTCCGTACCCACCGAGGGCCCGGGCAAACTCGGCGTAGTTACCGCCGATGTCAGTGCTGCGGTACTTCTCCGTCGCGGCCTGCATGATTGGCAGCTCGATCGCCATCGAGAAGTTGTTGAACAGCACGGAAAGGATCGGGATCCGCTCGCGGACGGCGGTCTCGAAGTCCATCCCGGTGAAGCCGATCGCGGCATCGCCCCAGACGTTGATGCAGAGCTTGTCGGGCTGGGCGAGCTTGGCGCCCATGGCCAGGCCGAGCCCGTACCCAAGCTGCGTCGTTTTGCCCCAGCCGATGTAGGTGAGGGGGGCCCGCGTCTCCCAGAACGGCGAGAGCTGGTCGCGTGGGCTGCCGGCGTCGTGGGTGATGATCGTGTTCGCGACGTCGACCGTGGCCAGCAGGTCCCAGATGACGCGGTAGGGCGAGAGCGGCGTCTCACCCGAGGTGAGCTTGGGCATCCACCGCGTCAGCCACTGGTCCTTCACCGTCTTGATCTCTGCCGCTACCGCGTGGGCGCGGCCCCGTGGACGATCGCCCAGACGATCCCGTACTTCAGCCCCGAGCGCTTCGAGAGTCAGGCGGGCGTCGCCGAGGATCGCGTCGTCCACCGGTATATCCTTGGCGAGGTCGGCAGGGTCGAGCGTCGCCTGGATGATCGTCTTGCCGCCCGGCATCGCAACGCCGTAGTTCGTCGTGGCGAAGCTGCAGCCGATGCCGAAGATGACGTCGGCCTCAGCGAGAAAATGATGGACCGGCTCCGGGACGGCGCGGCCGCCCGAGCCGAGCGCGAGCGGGTGGTCCTCCGGGAAGGCACTCTTGCCCTGGAGGCTCGTCGTCACCGGCGCCTCGAGCAGCCCGGCCAGCGCACGCAGCGCCTCCCAAGCTTCCGCGTAGTGGACACCCTGCCCGGCATAAATGACCGGGCGTTCGGCCTGGACCAACACCTCGGCGATCCGCGCGATATCGCCCAGGTCGGGTGCTGAACGGGCGCGAATGGCGGGCCGGTAGGAGGTCGGCTCGGGAATGTCCTCGGCGAGGACATCGGTCGGGAGCTCGACCAGTACCGGGCGCGGCCGACCGTTGTTCACCTGGGTGAAGGCGCGTCGCATGGCATCCGGGATCGCATCGGCCACGGTTACCTGCTCGGCCCACTTGGTGACGTGCTGGAAGTTGAGGAACGCGTTGAAGTTGGGCGGGAGGTTGATCAGGCGTCGGGGATAGCCGGCCGGGAGGACGACGATCGGTGACGAATCGCCAAAGGCCTGGGCGACGCCACCGAAGGCGTTCTCCGTACCCGGCCCATGCTGCATGGCGAACACGCCGACCCGCTTGCCGGAGGTAACACGGCTGACGGCGTCGGCCATGTGGAGCCCGGTGCGTTCCTGGCGGACGATGATCGTCCGGATGTCAATTCGTGCGGCCGCTTCGATGATTGGGTTAACCGGATAACCGATCAAGAACTCGATTCCCTCACGCTTGAGGATTTCCGCTACCGCATCCGCGCCCTGCACAACCTCGCCCTCCTTGTCTGACTCGGGCCCCTCTTCGGCGACGACGAACCATGCTCCTCACTGCCTCAGTTGAAACCAGTTGCGCTACCCAAGCAGGCGTGCGATGTCCTTCGCGAACCGCACTTCGGAGTCGTCCACCGGTTGGTAGTCGACGACCTGCCGAGCGTTTGTAATGCTCCAGAACTTGCGGGCGTTATTCGAGACGCCATTGAAGATCTGGAACGGGATCCCGTGTTGATCATCGATGCTCCTCGCGTCAATGGACTTGATGAACAACTGCTGGAGATCGCGCTCGCTAATGTATCCGGCAAGCTCTCGGATATACCGCTCGCGGGGTTCATTCACGAACAGATCGGGGTCGATCTCACGTGGCACCACAATCCGTAACAAGACCACTTCGAGCGTTGTGCCCAGGCCACCACAGGCATAGACAAAGCCCAGTGACTCGTAGGCCGCCTTGGCCCAACCGTAGAAGCTCTCGGGACGGGGGTAATCCTCGACCGAAACGATGTCTTTGCGGCCAGCAAACCAGGGCTGTTCGTACCACTTCGCCGCCTGATTGGTACTGGCCGCCACCACGCGCCCGACGCCGGATTCGGTCGCCGCCTGATACACGCGTTGCATCATATCGACGTTACGGCGCTGGCTCTCGTACGGCGCGTCCTCGTCCCTCGAGACGAAACCGAGATGGACGATCGTGTCGATCCCTTCGAGAAACGGCGAAATCGCCGTTGGATCGTCGTCGAGCAGATCGAGTATCTCGACATCCGGGACGGCCACGCCGTCTCTCGTTTCCTTCCGCACGTCGGTCAAGCGCAGGTCATACCGCTCGCGGAACGCGGGAAGCAGCTGTTGCGCGATGTATCCGGTCGCACCGGTCACCAGCACACGTTTCCGAGCCATGGGCAGCTCCTTGGTTCAGGGTTAGCAGCATTTGGCTGGCCGTCTGAACTCCGGGGATCGGCAGTTCAGGGCAGGATGCGGCTCCTTTCACTCCCTGTCAAACGTGATCAGCACAGGGCAAGGTACGTGGAACCCGGATTCCCGATTGGTGACCGCGTAGCTCTTGAGAGGAGATGCGGCCCATGGCGCCATACGAAGGCGGAGGTTGGTGCGCAAGTGTGGCATGCCGTAGCCCAGCCATCGAGTTTTTCATTCCGCGTGGCCGTGCTCGGGGTGGGGCGGTACGAGCGAACCGGGGTAGTTGGGGGCCGGGCGCGGCAAGCAGCGCCCCGACGAATCTCCGGTGTCCAGATGGCCGTGCTCACCTCGGTACGTCGCGTTCCCGGGCGCACAGCCGGTGCATGTGGGAGGACGCGCCGCTGCCCCGCCGGTCTCCATGGGGTCTGACCTGGGATAGCACCTCGCCGGTGGCGAGGTTGCTCATCCGGTCTGCCGCGGTGCGGAGGGTGGCGAACGGGGAAGCGGTGGCGGTGGTAACCGGGGCCAGCCGGGGCGCGCTACGTGCCTCCCGCCGCTGGCGCGTCTGGCCCTTCCCGCACACCGCCGGTGACCGCTTGTGTTCAGTTATAAGCGGTGGGTGAGGCAGTGTCGACGGCCTAGGAGGCAACACGAGAGACGGCAAGACGGTAGGACGGCAAGGTGGCGAGGATGTGGAAGTTAGGAGACCGTGCTGATGGTCGGGATTGGTCGGGCTATGAACCCTGACGCGACGCCGTGGCCTGTTCTTGTCGCTTCCGGGCTTCGACGTAGTCGCGGAGGACGGCATTCATGTGCGTTTGGTATTCAGGGCCTTGGGCTTTGAACCAGGCGACGACGTCCGGGTCGAGCATCACCGTCCGGTGCGTGATGGCCTCGGGAAGGCCGGGCCGCGCGGTGCTGAAGTCGAACTCACCCTCGTCCTCGTAATCAATGGAGGCTTCGATCTCTTCGTCGGTTAGCGCGTTGACGCGGGCCCAGTCGGTCTGATCCTCGCCACGGCGGATCATCTCGTCGAGCTCATCGGCCGTGTACCGCACGATATGTTCGGTCTTCTGCATGGCTGGCCCTCCGTGCGGTTGTCTATTCAATATGAATAACGCCCCGGGCCTGAGGTGTGGGACGCAAGTCGAC
>DASYWB010000231.1:0-5168 GCA_035936495.1 Thermomicrobiales bacterium | reverse complement strand
GCCGTGCGCCCGGGAACGTGACGTACCACCGTGAGCACGGCCACCCGGCAAATTGGCAGGGGCACGGCGGTGCCGTGCCCGGTCTCCGACCACCACGTCTCGCGAAACCCGGCCATGCCGCGGTCGGATCGTAGCCCTTCTCCCGCGCACCGGGAGAGGGGCATGGGATGAGGGCCGTGGCCGTGCTCCCGGGAACATGACGCCATCACGAAGCATGGCCAAAGCATCGTCTCGTAGGCGCACGGCGGTGCGCCCGCGTATGGGATTGATCGCCGGGGCCACCCCCGGGGGCTCATCGGGAGGAAGCATGCGACCAGAATCCGTGTTCGTAACTAGGCAGTGGCCGGACAAGGGCGGCGTCTAGATCGCGTAGTCCACGATTTCATCGACTGACCGTGCCCGTTCGACGAGGTCGGCCAGCGTGACGGAGTCGAGGTATGCGAAGGAGCGCTGCTCGAGCTCATGCCACGCCGCGTGAACGACGGCGGCGCCCATGGCGTGGCTCGAGGCATCGGCATCATGTGGATGATCACGGCGATTTGGTCCTTCAAGCGCGAGATAGACCTGCCCAAGCGTAATCGTCGCCGGATCACCGACGAGGCGATGGCCGCCCGACGGACCCCTTGTGCCCTGGACCATCCCCGCCCGCGCCAGCGCGGCCATCAGTTGATGAAGATACGCTTCGGGAATCGCCTGACGCTGAGCGATCTCCCGGCTCTGGATCGGTCCGCCACTCTGCCGGGCCGCGAGCTCAAACAGCGCTCGAACGCCGTAGTCCAATCGTTTGGAGACGCGCACCTAACACCTCGTTTTGGCTGCCGGCCCGGTAGCCCTCAAGGTCGATGGCCACGTACTTGTATCCAGCGGCCTTGACCCGCTCGACGATCTCATCGCGCAGGGAAAAGGCGCGATCAAGGTCCGCGGGTGGAAACTCCAGCCGGGCCACCTCATCATGGTGGCGGACGCGAAATCCCTTGAAGCTCAGGGTCTTGAGCGCCTTCTCAGCGGCAGCGACACGCGCGAGCTTCTCGACCGTGATGGGATCGCCGTAGGAGAAGCGCGAGGAGAGACACGCGGCGGCGGGCTTGTCCCACGTCCTCAGATTGAAGTCCGCCGCGAGTTCACGTATCTCTGTTTTTGTCAGACCGACGTCTTGAAGCGGGCTCAGAATGCCGAGTTCCGTCGCCGCCCGGTGGCCCGGCCGGAAGTCCGCCAAGTCGTCGGCATTGGCGCCGTCAAGCACGTGAGCATATCCCCGTTCACGCGCAACGGTCTGCAGGCGCGTGTAGAGCTCGCTCTTACAGAAGAAGCATCGCTGATGGGTATTGTCGGCGTAGCGGGGATCGGTGAGTTCCATCGTCGTGACCATCGCGTGCGCGACGCCGATCTCGGCGGCGATGGCCTTCGCCTCCGTCATCTCGTCATCGGCATAGGTCTGCGAAAGCCCGGTCGCGGCGAGGGCCCGGTCGCCCAGGGCTTGGTATGCCGCGAAGAGGACGAGGCTGCTGTCCACGCCCCCGGAGAACGCGACGACGACCGAGCCCATATCGCGTATAGAATCCACCATCTTCCGATACTTTGTTTGTGCCGCGGGGGGCGCCTTCAACGCTCTTCCTTCCTAACCGAGTGATGGAGAAGTACGGATGATCGCCACGGCGCCGCCGCGAGCGGTGCTACCGTCAGCCTGAGTCTCAGATGCTAGCAGGCGGAAAGCGACCCCGACAAGCGCCGTATGTGGCTCAAGAACGAGACACAGGCATGGCGCTGCTTGACATGGAATAAAAATCCCGCCTAATATTGCGGTTCAGTCGTGGTCCTGCCATGGGCCACATGTCCGCGCGGAGGATCGCACGGCCGAACTCGTTGAGGAGATCGGTAACTGCTCCCAGCACGATCCGAGCCTCAACGGGAAGCCCAACGTGCGATAATGGCGCGGAGGGGGACGATTGGTGTCCTCATTCCGTAGCACGCCGACCAAGAGGTCGGTTTCCGGAACCGTACGATAGAGAGAACGGAGGCAGCGCCGCGATGTTGGATCGACAAGCGAAGTTTCTCGAATTGATGGAGCAGTATCGAGGTGGCCAGCTGAGCCGCCGGATGCTGCTGCGCCACGCCTCGGCACTTGGGGTCATGGCACCCGTTGTTGCCGCCCTCGGCCATGTTTCCGACGCTGGCGCACAGGATGCCACGCCGGACACCGCCGCGCTTGGCGGCGAGTCGATTACCTATGAGGAGTTCGAGGCGCGAGTCCTCGAAGAGTTTCCGATCCCGGAAGACGCTGTGGAGGGCGGCACGCTCATCAACGGCGATAGCACCGATATCACCACGCTGAACCCGATGCTGGCCGACAACTCGCCAACCTTGGATGTGATCCTCGGGCCGATCTTCGAGACGCTTTGGGGCGGGAGCCCGCTTGCCCCCGAGTATGTGCCCAGCCTGGCAAGGCAGTGGGAACTCGCTGAGGATGGGGTGACCTACACCTTCTATCTGCAAGAGGACGTCACCTGGCACGATGGTGAGCCGTTCACGGCCGAGGACGTGATCATGAGCATGGACGCTCAGGCCGATCCGTCCACCAACAGCGCCTACACGTCTAGCTTTATCGACACCGTCGCCGCCTATGAGGCTGTTGACGATTACACCGTCCGCGTGACGGCAACCGATATCTTCCCGCAGTTGCTCTTCTTTGGCAACGCCTACTTCCCGGTCATGCCGCAGCATATCTGGGGCGACATCCCATTCGCGGACTGGGGCGCGGACGTCGGCGCCACCGGCGAAGACCCGAGCCGCATCGTCGGCACCGGCCCGTTTAAGTTCGTGGAGTGGAATGTCGGCGCAACCGTGACGCTGACGCGGAACGAGGACTACTGGGGCAAGGTCCCGTTCATCGAGGAGTTCGTCTTCCAGGTCTGGCCCGACCAGAGTTCGGCTCTAGAGGCCTTGCGATCCGGAGAGATCGATATACTCGCGGGCATACCCAATGCCGACGCGCAGGACATTGCCGACGCCGAGAACACCGAGCTGGCGGTCTACGATACCTACAGCTTCGGTTTCTACGCCTACAACCTGGACCCCGAGAAGACCGAGCTCTTCCAGGACGTCAGGGTCCGTCAGGCCCTCTTCTACGCGCTCGACCGCGAGACGCTGGTCGAAGAGGTCTACTATGGCTTCGGCGAGGTCGCTCACGGCACCCAGCCGATCCTCTCACCGGCCTACGCGCCCGACGAGATCGAGACCCGCTACAACTACGATCCAGAGTTGGCCCAGCAGCTGCTGGAAGAGGCGGGTTGGGTCGATGAGGACGGCGATGGCATCCGCGAGAAGGACGGCCGGCCGCTCAGCTTCGAGCTGATGTACACCGGTGGCGTTGCCCTCTACGAACAGCTCGTCCCCTACATGCAGGAAGCGTGGGCCGAGATCGGCGTCGACATGGTGCCGAACCCCGTGGACTTCGGGACGGTCCTCATCCCAGCGATCACCGAGAACTTCGATTATGAGATCGCGTTGCTGGGCTTCAGCTGGGACATTACCGGCGATCAGTCGCCGATGTTCTCGACGGATCAGTACCTCAACGGCTTCAACATGATGCGCTACTCCAACCCGCAGGTGGATGAGCTCTTCGAAGAGGCGAAGCGCGAATTCGATCCCGAGCGGCGGCGCGAGTTGCTCATCGAGGCCTCCAATATCATCAACAACGAGCTGCCCATCGGCATCCTGAACTTCAGCGAAGCCCGGGTCGGCTACCTCGAGCGCGTGCAGAATTACCATCCGAACGACTACGGCGACTACCTCTGGAACCTGCCGTACGTTTGGCTGGAAGAAGCCTAAGGTTGCACGACGGAAGGCGGGGGGCGAGCGCCCCCCGCTTCGCCGTTCGCTCGACTCCAAGTGACCCTGTACGCGGGTTGGTAACGGTTCATCGCTTCGATTGGTGTTATCGGCGCCCGAGGCTCACCCATGGCGACATTCATCCTGCGCCGCCTCGCCCAGATGGTCCCCCTGGTGCTGCTCGTGACGTTCATCACGTTCGGCCTCATCAACGCTGCCGGCAGTCCTGTCGCTGGTCTTGAGATCAACCCCCGGGTCCGACCGGAGGATGTGGCCCGCATCAAGGAGAACCTGGGGCTGAACGAGCCCTGGACAACGCGTTACTTCGTGTGGCTGGGAAACCTGCTGCAGGGCGATCTCGGGATCTCCTTCGTCAATTCACGACCGGTCCTCGACCAAATCCTCAACGTCCTGCCAAACACGTTGCTCCTCACCGGAATCTCCGTCCTTGTCGCGATCGCGGTCGCCCTCCCGATCGGCATCTACTCGGCGGTCCGTCGGAACTCGCTGTTCGACCGCATCACCACGATCGCTGCCGTTGCTGGCTTCGCCGTCCCATCTGTCTGGCTCGGCTTGCTGCTGATCATCCTGTTCGCCGTCAAGTTCCGTGAGTGGGGCCTACCCTATTCCTTCCCAGTCGGCGGCATGCGGGAGCTGCGCGGCGAATCCGGTTTTCTCGACCGGGTCGAGCACCTCATCCTGCCCGTCACCGCCCTGGTGATCCCTCAGATCGCGAGCTGGACCCGCTATATTCGGTCGTCAATGCTCGAGATCATCCGCCAGGATTATGTCCGCACGGCGGAGGCTAAAGGATTGCGAGAACGCAGCGTCCTCTACGCGCATGCGTTTCGCAACGCCCTCTTGCCGCTCATCACGCTGGTCGGCTTGAGTTTACCGGAGCTGTTCGGTGGCGCCCTCATCGTCGAAAATATTTTCGCCTGGAACGGGATGGGGCGACTCGCCTACGAGTCGATCGCGAAGAATGATCACTCCTTGGTCGTCGGCACAACGCTCTTCTTCGCCGTGTTGACAATTCTTGGTAATCTTGTTTCGGACATCCTCTACGCGGTGTTTGATCCTCGGATTCGGTACGACTAAATGATGTTAGGATTTCTCGTTCCACGGCGTGACAGGGCCGTCTCCGGCATGGCAGGAGCGCGCTAATGGCACAGCACTCAGAGTCAATCAGCACCTCGACCCCGTCCGCCGGCAGTGTGAGAGCGCAGAACCTCGAGGAGCTCGCCCGGAATCAATTGCGCTCGACTCCTGGGTTCTGGGTACGCGCATGGCGCCGGTTTCGCCGAAACAAAGTCTCCATGGTCGCGCTGGCGATGTTGGGG
>DASYWB010000230.1:0-9632 GCA_035936495.1 Thermomicrobiales bacterium | reverse complement strand
GCGGCGGCCCGTGCGGCGCTGCCCAGCCGGCTGACGCTGGGGCGGTGGGCGGACGTGTCCGTGACTGATCAAGTGGTGCATCCTGGTGTCCCCACTATTGCGCGATGACAGCGGTGCATCGCCCAGTCCCTAGCCGCGACTGTTCACGACAGCCCCTCTCCCGAAATCGGCGGAGGGGTTAGGGAGGGGGCCGCTCGCCGGCATCGACCCGGCATTCCCCCGGATTCCGTATCACATCAACCGCTGCCAGAACCGTTCGTGAGGAACCGTTTGCTAGCGCCCGGTGATCTCCTCAAGCCGGGTGAAGAAGCCGGGAAACGTCTTGGCGACGCAGCCGGGGTCCAGGATGCGGACGCCGGGCGCGCGCAGCGCGGTCACCGCGAAGCTCATCGCCATCCGGTGATCGTCGTAGGTTTGGACATCAGCCGGGACAACCGGCGCGGGGTGGATCGTCACCCCGTCCGGCTGTTCTTCCACGTGCTGGCCAAGGCGGCGCAGCTCGGTCGCGATCGCCGCGACGCGGTCGGTCTCTTTCAGCCGGGCGTGGGCGATGCCCCGGATCGTCGTTGGTCCGCCGGCGAACGGGGCGATGGCAGCCAACGTCTGGGCGGTGTCGGAGATCGCGTTCAGATCGAGGTCAACGCCTCGAAGGCGCCCCCCAGCCGGCCCCCGGACCTCGACGAAGTCCGCCGCGATCCGCACCTCGGCGCCCATGGCGGCAAGCGCGTCCACGAAGCGGAGATCTCCCTGCGTCGAGGCCGAACCGAGTCCGTTGACCCGGACCCGGCCACCGGTCACGGCGGCGGCGGCAAAGAAATAGGAGGCGTTCGTGGCGTCGGGCTCGATATGGTAGGTGCGTCCCTGATATCGCTGACCGGGGGTGACGCGAAAATGTCGCCAGGTCTCGGTATCGAGCTCGGCATGGACGCCGAAGGCCGACATCACCGACGCGGTCAGCGGCATGTACGGTTTCGAGACCAGATCGCCCGCGACCTCGATCGTGACCCCCTCGCGGGCATAGGGCGCCACCATCAGCAGCGCGGAAAAGTACTGGCTGCTCTGCTCCCCGGCCATTGTCACCTTGCCGCCACGTAGCCCGTTCGCCCGCACGACCACGGGTGGGCAGCCACTGCCTTCTTCTGAGCGGGCATCGGCGCCGAGCGCGTTCAGCGCGGCGAGCAGCGGCGCGATCGGTCGCTGCCGCATCCGGGCAATGCCGTCGATGCGATAGGTGCCGTGGCCAAGGGGGAGCGCGGCGGTCAGAAAGCGCATCGTCGTCCCCGAGTTGCCGACGAACAGGTCCACGTCCGACGCGGGAAACGTCCCGCCACCGCCGCGAACGTGAAACCGTTCGCCCGCCTCATCCGACTCCACGGCGATGCCCAATCCGTTCAGCGCTCCGGCCATGTAGCGCGTGTCGTCGCTATAGAGCGCGCCCGTCAGCTCGCTCTCGCCGTCCGCCAGCGCCGCGATCAGCAGGGCCCGGTTGGTGATGCTCTTCGAGCCGGGCACGGGCACGTCGGCGTCGATGGGCTGCTCGACCGGCGAGATCTCCATGACATCGGGGTAGGTTGCGGAAGAAGCGATCATCGGCTGGCGAACTCCGCGTGGCTCAAAGATGCTGAAGGCAGATGCTTAGCGAACCTTGAAGGCGGAAGTCCAGTTTGTCAACAAGCCGCCGGAGGGATGGCATGGCCCGCATCGCGTAGGGGAGACCTCATGTCCTCCCGCGTGCCGAGCATCGAGCCGACACGGGGTCGGTCCCGTCGCCGGTGACCGGACGCTGGGAACTCAAATGGTCCGGGAGAGAAAAGCCGGCTTCAGGGTCCTGCGCCCGCACACCGCCGCCGATTGGCACGGCTCTTGCAGGGTTTCTGGGTCGCGTAACCCTGCTCCACACCGATGTAGAGCCAGTTGCAGCGGTAACCAGCGGAGTCGGCGTTCCGGGCGGTCGCCGTGGGGCTCATCCCCTCCACGGGGCTGCGCTAGCGCATGAGAAGGAGGAGCTTATGAATGCCTCGACACCCCCGGAAGCCGGAGCCGGGCGCCGCCAGCTTGCCGGCGCTCCCGAGGGGCTTAGTACCCTCATCAGCGACGCCATCAAAGATCTCCAAAACATGCTCCGGGGCGAAGTCCAGCTCGCCAAGGTGGAGTTGAAGGAGGACGCCGGGACGATCGGCAGGGCGACCGGCTTCCTCGGCGGAGCGGCCCTGTTCGGCTTGGCCGGCTTCATGTTCTTCATCCTGGCACTGATCTACCTGCTCTCCAAGGTGATGCCCAACTGGCTCGCCGCCGGCATCGTCAGCGTCGGCCTGACCGTCACCGGCGCCCTCCTTGGACTCGCCGGCAAGGACCGGCTGAGCGCGGCCAACCTGAAGCCGCAACAGACGATCGAAGCCCTCAAGGAGGACAAGGCCTGGGCGCAGGAGCAGGTCCAGGAGATCAAGGATGAAACGGATCGGGTGAAACAGCAGTTCGGCTCCATCTAAGTAAGGAGACCAGAAGCGCCCTCATGCGGGCAGTAGACCGACGAGATCGAAACTCGCGTCGAGGGCTCGGTTGAGCAAGCGCGGCATACGGCTGACACGGAAAGCGGGGAAAAGTGAACGCGAGGGCGAACCGCCGTTTGACCCCTTCCCGCTCTCCCTCCCGCGTGCCGGTCACAGGGTTGCGTGGCGTCGCCTCTCCCTGTCTGATCCTCCGCCAATTGATCATCGTCGTCTCCCAAAGTCCATAAACACCCTCATCGCAGCACGGCGCCCCGTCCGGAGGATGTGCTCCGGATGGGACTCAATCTATGGCCGTCCTATGGCCGTCACCTCGTAAGGATGCCTGGAGAAAGGTCGCGGGCCGCTACGCCGCTGGCGCCTGCTCGCGGGTCTCGCCCGCGTCGACATTGCCGAAGCCAAAGTAGGCGGCGACCGCGGCTGTCAGCGCGTGGAGCCAGATGTCATGGCTGAAGAGCGGGATCAGGTCGAATGTCGTGTTGAGATCCCCAGCGTCGATGAGACCCATGATGGCCAGCACAGCATAGACGATCGCTAGTCCACGGCTGTAATTGCGGGCGGCGTCGAAGCTCATATAAGCGAGTACACCGAGCGCTCCGACCAGGAGATGGACGAGATTGTGGAGCACGTTGATCGGAAACAATCCGAAGAGATCCTGATAGTTGGCCTCCACTGTCAGCTCGGGAGTCGTTCGCTCGCTGCCGAACGCGGGGATAAAACCAGCGATGCCGATGACGAGATAGATAATCCCCACTACCAGTGCAAAGTAACGCGTCTTCATTCCGCGTGCTCCTGTGAGGCTCTCTATAGCCGGCTCGCCAAGCCCACCCGCGTGATAGCCGAAGCGTGTCCGGAGCTGTACCATGGACGAGGCGACCTCTACGGGGAAATTACGCAGGTGACGTGCCACGGCGCGTCGCCGCGTCTGTCACGCGCACCCGGCGGCAGAGAGCATCACGGCTGAGCTCAGGCTGGGTTCCCGGCCATGAGCTCAGGGCGCCTCTAGACGACGAACTGGCCGTCGCGCATGAAGGCTTGGCCATCGACATCGACCCGGCCCCCGTCGCGCAAATCGCAGATCATGTCCCAGTGGACGGCTGACCGGTTCCTGCTGCCGGTGTCGGGATACCCGGCGCCGACGGCCATGTGGACCGTGCCACCGATCTTCTCGTCGAACAGGATGTTCTTCGTGAAGCGGGTGATCCCAAAATTCGTGCCGGCCGCGAACTCGCCGAGGAACCGGGCGCCGGGGTCCGTGTCGAGCTGCTGGATGAGATATGGCTCGTTCTCGGCCGCGCTGGCCTCGACCACCTTGCCCGCGTCGAACCGAAGACGAATGTCGCGCACCTCACGTCCACCGACCGAGACCGGATAGGAGAAGCGGACGATCCCGGTGGCCGAGTCCTCGACTGGTCCCGTGAAAATCTCGCCGTCCGGCATGTTGCGGGTGCCACCGGCGTTGATCCAGGTCCGGCCTGCCACGGAGAGGGTCAAGTCGGTGTCCGGTCCGACGAGGTGTACCTCCTCTTTACCTTCCAGCCATTCAATCAGGCGTTGCTGGTGCGCCGCCGCCTCACGCCAGGCGGCGGCCGGGTCGGGCTCGTTCAATCGGCATGCGTTGTAGACGAACGCGGCGAAGTCAGCGGTGGCCATCCCCGCGTCTTGAGCATAGGCGTCAGTTGGATAGAGCGTAAGGGTCCACCGGAGCGATCCCTCGGCCGCGCGCCGCATGTAGGTCTGGAAAAGATCGGTCCGGGCGCGCTGGTAGACCGCCTGGCGGCTCGGATCGACGGCGGAGAGCGCCTTGGTATTCGTCTCCGCCAGGACGTTGATGACGATGTCGGCTTGCTCGCGGACGAAGCGCTCGATGGGCGAGATGCGCTGGAGCTGGGCGTCGGAACCACGCCCCAGCAGGTCGGCCTGAAGCTCCGTGAGGGACGGGAGCATCACCGGCACCGCCCCCCGGTCGAGCACTTCCCGGTAGAGCGCCCGCAGCAGTGGCTCGGCGGCGACGCCACCGGTGATGGCGACATGCTGGTCGGGTTCGATATTGACACTGTAGGTCGTGAGCAGTTTTGCCCAGGTCGTCATGACGGAATCGGCCACGAAGATCGTACTCCTTCGTCTCGTTCACGCTGGCGAATCGCCGGAGCGTTATACCACGCGCCACGGGGGCTCGGTGCCAGTTTTGAACGCTCGTTCCGTTATGGCGCCTCCATATGGCAATGGGCGTGCCGCTGAGCCTCATGACACCGCGGCATCAACTCTGCGAGCGTAAGATTGACAAGGTTTGTCACGACCCCGTAAGAGGGGACGGCCGTTTCGAGATCAGCGTCGTTGTAAAGGAGGACGCGTATGAAGACGCGCATGTCGAGCATCGTGAGACGTGCAAGCCGCGCGAGGTCGCGAGTGCCGATGAAGCGAGGGAATGACCGCCGGCCTTGGTTCTTCGCGGGAATCTCGGGGGCAGTGAGCTCGGCCCTGATGTATCTGTTCGATCCCGAGCAAGGTCGTCGCCGGCGGGCGGTCGGCCGGGACCGGCTCCTGGGGACAGCCCGCGGCGGTGTTCGCCGTTTCAACCGCGCGACGAACCGGCTGGAAGCCGATGCCTCCGGCCTAACCAAGCGGCTGGCGCACCTGAAGCCAGGGCCGAAGCCGCCGGTGAACGACCCGACACTGGAACAGCGTGTGCAAAGTGAGATCCTACGCGACCAGGACATCCCGAAGGATCGCATCAGCATCGCGGTCCAAGAAGGCGTGGTGACCCTACGCGGTGTTGTTGACCGGGCTGAACAAATCCGGGAACTGGAGGAGCGAGCCGGCAAGGTAACCGGTGTACGTGGCGTCGAGAGCTACCTTCACTTGCCAAACACGCCGGCGCCAAACAAAGAGGACGCGCTCCAGGCTTGAGGATGAATCCCAGCGGTGCTCGAACGGGTGGCTTCGTTACCGGCTGGTAGCGTTGATCCGGGCCATCGAATAAGCGTCGACGAAGGCGCCGTCGCGAAACGCGTAGTCTCGGGCGGTACCTTCGATCTCGAAGCCGAATCTCTGGTAGAGATGGATCGCCGGCGCGTTGTCGACATAGACCGTCAACTCCAGCCGCCGCAGGTTGAGCCACCGGTCGGAGAGCTCAATCACCGCCACCATGAGCGCCGTCCCGACGCCCCGGCCGCGGGCCTGGTCGTGAACGGCCATGCCAATACTTCCCGTGTGATTGCGGCGCGGTCGGGTCTCAACGTGAAGCCCCAGCGTGCCCACGACGCGACCGTCGAGTTCAGCAACCAAGGAATGCGTGCCAGCTGGGCGCTGGGCCATCCGCTCTCTCCACTGCTCACTGGGCGTCCAGGGTAATTGCAGCGTGCCTGCGACCACGCCGGGGCAGTTCATGATCGCGGCAATGGCCTCGGCGTCGGCGGGCTGCTCGGGGCGGATGTGGACGCTGGGCGAGATCATGATTCAACCTGCGAGATCGTCGCAAATCGGTGTCAAGGTGGCACGAAGTCTGCGGGTCCATCTTAGCGAGCGCGAGAAGAATCCCTGATTCTCGCCGTGCTCGAACCACCGCGTATTGTAAGGCCCGTAAATGGAAGCCCACCGCGGGTCCGTTAGGAGAGGAGGCATGTAATGAGCGTCTCACGCTGGGATCCCCGGGGTGACATGGTCAGCCTGCGGGAAGCGATGGACAGTTTGGTTGCGGAAAGTTTCGTGCGACCCGGCCAGGCGGCGGGAGGCAGTGCCGCTCTCGCCCTAGATATCCGGGAGGAGGGCGACAACTACATCGTGACGGCGCCCGTGCCGGGCATGGAACCGGACGATGTGGAGATTACCGTCCTGGGCGATAGCTTACGAATCCGGGGTGAGCGCCGTGAGAAGCACGAGGAACAGGGCCAGAACAACCGCTGGCTTGTTCGTGAGCAGCGCTACGGCGTCTTCGAGCGCTCGGTACGATTACCGAGCACAGTCCGAGCCGACGAGGCGAATGCCGAGTTCAAGGACGGGATCCTGACCATCACGTTACCCAAGTCGGAGGAGGCCAAGGAGCGCCGGATCCGAGTTCGCGGTGGCAGTTCGGGCCAGAATAAGCCTCAAGAGGTGCCGGTCGAGTCTGGAGGGGCCTAGCGGGGCTGCTCGCGTCTACCGCTACCGGGCTCCGCTAGATGAGCGCGGGCGAGGTGGAGGAGTCGGTAAACGACGCGATGGGGCCGCGCCCCATTGGAGGAGTGGAGCGATGGCAGCACACTTCCGTGACCGCGTGGAAGCGGGGCGGCAGCTGGGCGCGGCACTCCGCCGCTACGCGGACAGAGATGATGTGATCGTCTTGGCGCTGCCGCGCGGCGGTGTCCCGGTCGCGGCACGGGTAGCGGAAGTGCTCAACGCGCCCCTTGATCTCTTCCTGGTTCGCAAGCTCGGCGTTCCCGGCCATGAAGAGTTGGCGATGGGCGCCATCGCCTCCGGCGGCGCGCGGGTCTTGAACGAAGACCTGGTCGCCGATCTCAACATCAGCGAGAGCACCATCGAGGCGGTTGCCTCGAGCGAGTTGCGCGAGCTTGCCCGCCGCGAACGACTCTACCGAGGAACGCGACCTCAACCGGAGATCGCGGGCCGCACGGTGATCGTCGTCGACGATGGTCTGGCAACCGGCTCGACTATGCGGGCGGCCATCGCCGCACTCCGGGAGCGGCACCCCGGACGGATCGTGGTGGCGGTGCCGGTCGCGGCGCCATCGGTCTGCGCGGCCTTCAGCGATATCGCTGACGAGGTCCTCTGCACAATGACCCCCGAGCCGTTCTACGCGGTGGGTCTCTGGTATGAGGATTTCGCCCCGACGTCCGATCAGGAGGTCCAAACGCTGCTGCGCGAAGCGGAGGAGCGACGGCCGGCTCTACGAGCGGCTGGATCATCGAATGCGCCAAAGGACGGTGACCCTTCGCGCGCCCCGTCGATACCGGAGGCGGTCCACGCCGCTTTGGTGCCAATGTCCGACAGGGAACGCGGCCTGGACCAGGTCCTGGAGCTGACCGGAGACGCGCGGTACGTTCTCATTGGGGAAGCATCCCATGGCACGCACGAGTTCTATTCCTGGCGCGCCGACGTCACGAAACGCCTGATCGCCGAACGCGGCTTCCGGGCGGTCGCTGCCGAGGCGGACTGGCCCGACGCCGCCCGGGTGAATCGGTTCGTCCTGGGCGAAAGTGACGATGCCGACGCGGAAGCGGCACTGGATGACTTCCGGCGCTTCCCGAATTGGATGTGGCGGAACACCGTCGTCCGGGAGTTCGTGACCTGGCTACGCCAGCACAACGACGCCCTGTCGAGCGACCCGTCTAAGGCCGGATTCTACGGCCTCGATCTCTATAGCTTGAACGCCTCAATCATGGCGGTGATTGCCTATCTAGACCAGGTCGATCCCGAGGCCGCCCGGCGGGCTCGCGCTCGCTACGGATGCTTCGACCACTTCGGTGACGATGCTCAGGCCTATGGCTATGCCACCAGTCTCGGCGTGGCCGAGCCATGCGAGGAAGAGGTCGTCAACCAGCTCCTCGAGCTGCAGCGCCGGGCCACCGAGCTGGCGCGGCGTGATGGCCGGGTGGCGGAAGATCAATACTTCTTCGCTGAGCAGAACGCCCGGCTCGCGAAGAACGCCGAGGCCTACTACCGGTCGATGTTCAGGGGTCGCGTCTCTTCGTGGAACCTCCGGGATCGCCACATGGCCGAAACCCTCGATCATCTGGTCGCTCACCTCGACCGCCAGCAGCCTGGCACCAAAGTCGTCGTCTGGGCGCACAACTCTCATCTCGGCGATGCTCGCGCCACCCAAATGGGTGAGGGTGGCGAGTTGAACCTGGGCCAGCTCGTCCGTGAGCGGGTCGGAGCCGAGGCCGTCTTGATCGGCTTCAGCACCGACCACGGTACCGTCACCGCAGCCTCGGACTGGGGCCAACCCGCTGAGCAAAAGCGTGTGCGGCCCGGATGGGAGGGAAGCTACGAGGCACTGTTCCACGAGGTCGCGGAAGCCGGAGCCGCGGATTTCCTCCTCCCCTTATCGCAGGACAGGGCGTTGGCCGAACAGCTCCAGGGGCCGTGCCTGCAGCGCGCCATCGGCGTCATCTATCGCCCGGAGACGGAGCGCTTCAGCCACTACTTCAATGCCCGCTTACCGGAGCAGTTCGACGTGCTGATCCATCTTGATGAGACCCGCGCCTTAGAACCGCTCGAGCGCGAGGCTGAATGGGAGGCAGGCGAAGCTCCGGAAACCTATCCATTTGCCGTCTAGAACGGCGGACCCGGCGAGTCATCGTCTCCCGTAATGATTTGGAGCTCACGCTATGAACCGCGGTGCTGGACAGTTGATGAACCTGCTCTCGTCGAATCCGGACTGGGCAACGGTGCGCGCGCCTCCGTCTTGAGGTCGATGCCGCTGATGAGTCGTGACGAACACGTACCTGGGAGAAAGAGCATGCGCAACCAGATCGTTCGCCCCTTCACCTTTATCACCGTCTCGATCATCGCGCTCTTGAGCCTGGCCGGGGTGACAGGAACCTTCGCCCAGCACGGAACGCCCATAGCCGACCTCGAAGGCACGCCGGAGGACATCATCCAGGTATCGATCTTCAATACCGCTGGCCAGGAGGTCGGTATTGCTCAGCTCTCGGAATCAGGTGATACCGTCACCGTTACGGTAGAGGTGACAAACCTGCCGCCCGGCGAACACGGCATCCATATCCATGAGACTGGCCTCTGTGAGCCGTTAGGGGAGGAGCAGTTTGGCACGGCCGGTGGGCACTTCAACCCGACCGGCGCGCGCCACGGCGGCCCACCAGATATGACGACAGCCGCCCTCGCGGGGACGCCGGAAGGCACGCCTGAGCCGCTCACCGGCCACGCGGGTGACCTCGGTAACATCACGGCCGGCCCGAATGGCGCGGGCAGCGTGGTCGTCACGACCGACCGCTTCACGCTGTCGCCGGGTGACGCGACGCTCTTTGATCAGGATGGCAGCGCGATCGTTATCCATGCCAATGCCGACGACTTGACGACCGATCCGAGTGGCGAGAGCGGGGTCCGGATCGCCTGTGGCGTGATCGCGCCAGCTATGGAAGGTGGCACCCCCGCGGCCGCGTC
>DASYWB010000229.1:0-6734 GCA_035936495.1 Thermomicrobiales bacterium | reverse complement strand
GGTATTCCCTGGCCACGGCACGGGGGGAGACCAGTCTTGCCAGGGACCGTCGCATCACGGTCGCCCGGACTTGCTCCACCTTGCTGCCTCGCCGCGTCACACTGGCCCGATTCCTGCACACACGCTTCCATGCTGTTTTTGGCCGCCGCGTCAGTAACGGCGCGGCGTTGTCTTGGGAAGGGATGAGCTTCGTGGCAAATGTCAGAGTCGGGGTCCAGATGAAGCCGCAGCACGCGACCTACGAGCAGATGCGGCAAGGATGGGTGGACGCCGAAGAGCTTGGCGTCGATACCATGTTCACGTGGGACCACTTCTTCCCGCTCTCGGGCGATCCGAACGGCAAGCATTTCGAGGGCTGGTCGCTGCTGGCAGCGATGGCAGAGGTGACCGAGCGGGTCAAGTTCGGCGCGTTGGTCACCTGCAACTCCTACCGCAACCCGAACCTGCTGGCCGACATGGCCCGCACGGTCGACCATATCTCCGGCGGACGGCTGATCCTCGGTATCGGCGCGGGCTGGTTTGAGCGCGATTATGACGAGTACGGTTACGAGTTCGGCACGGCCGGCAAGCGCCTGCGCGATCTCGACGCCGCGATGCCGGTCATCAAGGAGCGGTTGAACAAGCTCAATCCTGGCCCAATCCAGAACCCCCTGCCCATCCTCATCGGTGGCGGTGGCGAGAAGGTCACGCTCCGCATCGTCGCCGAGCACGCCCATATCTGGAACGGCTTCGGTAGCCCGGAGGAAGCCGCCCACAAGTGCCAGGTCCTCGACGAATGGTGCGCCAAGGTCGGACGCGACCCGGCCGAGATCGAGCGCTCGGTGATGGTTAGCCAGGAGCGGATCTCCATGGCCGACGAGTACGTCGCGAAGGGGGTCACCCATCTCATCGTTGGCATCGACGGTCCCGACTACGATCTCGGTCCGGCCCGGGAGCTGGTCCAGTGGCGAGACAGCCGGAGATAGTACGAGTCGCCCCATTTCGTGTGAAACGGCTGGCCGGCCTCCACGGGATTCGAGCCCTTCAAGATCAATAGCGCGTGGAAGAAGGAGCTGTCATAACTCTGCCCCGGTGCGGCGCCATCGCCGTATACTCGGCATGGGACCGAGTGATGCGGCTTGCGTCCCCACGTTCGCGATGCTACGCTCAGCATCCAAAGTGTACGTACGTATCCCGGCGTTCGATCTGATGGCACCCGTCATGCCGCCGCTGGCATGCGAGACCAGGCGGGAGCGGCGATGCAGGCCCATCAATTGTGGCAAGCGGTCCTCGGCGACATGCAAGTCCGCTTGTCCAAAGGGGCGTTCGACAACTGGTTGCGTCACACGAGCATCGTCGGCTTTGAGGATGATGTCGCGACGGTCGCCGCCGCGAATACCTTCAGCGCCTCGACGTTGCAAGCACGATACGTGGGCCAGATCGAGCAGGCGATCTCGGACATCGTCGGTCGCCCCATCCAGGTCCGATTCGTCGTCCAGCACACCGCGCTCGAAGCCGACGATACGCCGCCTGGGGGGAACGGCGCGCGTAGCGTCCCCGGTCGGCACGCCACACTCGCGCCCAGGAAAGAGCGGGAGCGGGCCCGGCCATCCGGGACGGAAAGATCACCCGCCCGGCCCGGAGGGGACCACCGCCCGCGCGCCGCTCAGCCCGCGTCATCAGAGCAGCAGTTGCCGCTCTCGTCGACGCCGACACATGGCCTCAACCCACGATACGTCTACGAAAACTATGTCGTCGGCGCCTCGAACCGGTTCGCCCATGCCGCATCGCTCTCCGTCGCCGAGCATCCCGGCGGCAAGTTCAACCCCTTCTTCGTCCACGGCGGCGTCGGTCTTGGTAAGACGCACCTGCTCCATGCGATTGGACACCGGGCGCTCGACCTGTGGCCGGATCTGAGCGTCACCTACGTCTCCTCCGAAAAGTTCACCAACGACTTGATCAAGGCGATTCGCGCCCAGCAGATGGAGGAGTTCCGGGCCCGGTATCGCACCATTGACCTGTTGATGATCGACGATATCCAGTTCATCGCTGGGAAAGAGAGTACCCAGGAGGAGTTCTTCCATACCTTTAACGCGCTCTATCAGGGAGGTAAGCAAGTCGTTATCAGCAGTGACAAGCCGCCCAAGGCGATCGCGGCGCTCGCCGAGCGGCTACGCTCCCGCTTCGAGGGTGGTCTGATCGCCGACGTGGGATTGCCCGACTATGAGATGCGGACGGCGATCCTCCGGGGCAAAGGTGAAGAGCTCGGCACGCGCCTCCCCGACGACGTGGTCGAATACGTCGCCCAGCGCGACCAGAGCAACATCCGCGAGGTGGAGGGCGCGCTCAATCGGATTCTCTTCCTCGCTCAGACGACCGAGCGACCCCTGACCCTGGATCTGGCGATGGAGGCATTGACGGACACCGCGGTCGGCGCCCGTCGCTCTCAAACCCGTCCTCACGACGTCGTCGAATCCGTCGCCTCTCACTTCGGCGTCGCCGTCAAAGACCTCCGTGGCCGGGGCCGGACCAAGGAGATCGTTGGCCCACGCCAAGTTGCGATGTACCTGATGCGGGAAGAGACCGGCGCCTCGTTGGTCGAGATCGGCCAGGCGCTTGGCGACCGTGATCACACGACCGTCATGCACGGGATCGCCAAGATCGAACGCGACCTGGGCACCGACACCACGCTGCGCGCCAACGTGATGGCGATCCGTGAGGCACTGTTCACGAAAGGCGGGCGGCGCTAGGCGGGCAGGCGGCGCGACGGCGAGAGATGGTCGCCGCGCTCCCAACCTACTGAGCCGTTGACGATATATCCGTGTGCCGGTTTAGTCGGTTGGGGAGAGTCTCAAGAGGCGCTTGCCCGGGACGCGGTGAGTCGCTGCCTGTATCTGGTCACCTGGGCAGCGAGGAGCGAGTGGTGAAACCGGCCCATGGGCCGGTTTCGTCTGTTTGCGGCAGTATCCACCGAATGGCCGTAAGATAGGGTCGTATTGGACCATGCGGAGAGCGGCGTCCGTCCGAATATCATGGTCAATGACGGATTGCAGAGCGGGACACGTCCTGAACGGAGCAGCGGCGCTCTCGAAGAGGAAGGAAGCGGGCATGATGCCCCACGCCGTCACGTCCTGGTGGGACTGGCTCCAACGCTTTGGCGGTCGGCGCCGCCAGCGGCCGCTGCTGTCCGGAACGGCGGTGCCGGGTGTTGCCAGGGGACGGTTTTTCTGGTACTTCGCGCTGCTGCTTGCCCTCGCTCTGGTCGCTTGGGCCGTCGCCGGCCTCGCCTTCAACCGGGTGAGGTTGGCGACGGTGGCATTGGAAACCCAAGTGGGGATGGAGGCTGCCTCGGCGCTCGCCCGGCTCTTCGGGGCACTCGTGCTCGCGCTTTCCCCAGCGGGTCAGACCGGCCAGCGACTCCGTTGGGTCGCCGGGGGGCTGGCGGTCCTCGGCGTCGGTCGCCTCCTCTTCGGCTATGTGCCGCCGCTGGTGGGCAGTGAGCTCCGCCTCAACACGTTGATGTACGCCGCGATTGTCGTCTGGACGATGTCGGGTCTCCTCTTCGTTGTTGGCCTCGTGCCGGCGCGGCCGCCGCGTCTCACCGGCATGGCGGGGATCATGGTCGCTAGCGCGTTCATCGGTCTCAATCTCCTCTGTTTCAGCATCGCGACCATGCTGCCACCTCTGGTGCGGATGAGCAATCTTGACACGGCCGCGGCACGGGGCGACGTACCGTTGCCCGGGCTGACGGCGTGGCATTGGACGCTATCACTGGTACCTCTCGGGCTGGCCATCGCCGCCACACTGGGCACCGCCGTCCATCTTCGCGGTGAGCCAGTGGGCAATTGGCTCCTCATCGCGATGACCTTGCTGGCCGGATCGCAGCTCCACCACTTGCTCTGGCCAGCGCCGTATGGGCCGATCCTCACCTCCGCGAATCTGCTTCGCCTGGCGTTCGCCGTTGTGGTGGTCGTCGGTGGCGTTCTGGAGCTCCGCCGCACCGCCGCCGAGCGCGCGACACTGCTCGCGGCTGAGCAGGAGTATTCGCGCCGCCTGGTCGATCTGGCGCGCGTCAAAGCCGACTTTACGGCGATGGCTGCCCACGAGTTGGGGGCGCCGGTGGCGGCGATCAGCGGCTGGGCGGATGTCCTGGCGACCGGCGAGCTATCCCCTGAGCAGCGCGACCGGGCGATCGCCACGATTCGGGCCGAGACCAAGGCCCTCAATAGCCTTGTGGCTGATGTGCGGACGGTCATCAACGCCGAAGGCGAAGAGTTTGCGGTATTCCCCGTCCCCGTATCGCTGGAAGAGATCGTGATCGAGGCGGTCGCGTTTGCCCGCGTCTTGCCCGATGACCATTGGATCAGCTGGTCCTACGATCTCTCCGGCAAGGTTTGGGCCGACCCGCTGCGTATTGGCCAGGTCCTCCGAAACCTGCTGTCCAACGCCGCCAAATACTCAGCTCCTGACGCCCCGATTGACATCCGTGTCCATCGACAGGGACAGAGGGTCCGCATTGAGGTCGTCGATGCCGGTTACGGAATCCATCCCGACGACCTGACGCGGGTATTCGAGAAATTTGGGCGCGGACGCGATACCGAGGGGCGGCGGATCCAGGGCGTCGGCCTCGGGCTCTATCTCTCGCAGCGGATTATCCTTGCCCACGGCAGCACGTTGACCGTTTCCTCGACGCCGGGGGAAGGTTCGGTCTTCGGCTTCGACCTGGAGGCAGTCCCATGATCAGCGTGATGCTCATCGACGACCACGCGTCGTTCCGCCAGCCGCTGGCCTTCATGATCGACCGGGAACCGGACCTCGCGGTCGTCGCCGAGGCCGGCACGCTGGCCGAGGCGCGAGCCGCACTGGCGGATAGCGAGCTCGACATCGCGGTCGTCGACATCGATCTCCCTGACGGCTCGGGCTTGGACCTGGTGCCGGACATCCGGCGGAGCCATCCGGGAGCGGGCGTCATCGTCCTCTCGGCGAGTGCCGATCCGCGACATCGTGCCCTGGCGATCGAAGCCGGGGCGGCGGGTGTCCTACCAAAATCGGGCGCCATTGCCGACGTCATCGCGGCGATGCGGCGTCTCTGGCAAGGTGAGGCGCTGATCCCGCCGGCCGAGATGATCGAGCTTCTCCGCGAGGCGAGCCGGCACCGGGCACACGCGCATGGCACGCGGCAGGCGCTGGAGCGGCTGACCCCACGGGAGCGCGAGGTGCTCCAGGCGTTGGCCGATGGCCTCAGCGACAAGGATATCGCCGAGCGGCTGCATCTCGGACCGAAGACGGTTCGGACGCACATGGCCAACATGCTCGGCAAGCTCGGGGTCGACTCGCGACTGCAAGCGCTCGTCCTCGCCGCCCGACACGGCGTCGTGCGCTTCGACTGACGCCGGCCCGGCCGCGTGCGATTTCGCGGCCCCGGATCTCTTTGCGCATGGGAGCCGGACGCGGCATGCCATGCCCCAGCCAGAACCCTCCACTAATCCAGCCGGGAGCCGCCTGATGGGACGACCGGTCACCGCCGGGCAGTGGTGCAACACGCTATCGCGGAGGTGATGTTGTCCGTTCTGTTTCACAGGCGCGAAGCTCCGTCAAATGACCGAGAGAAAGTTGGGTCATTTGCGTCAGGACGAGCGTACCGACCGGCACTAGGATAGGAGCCATCGTATTTCTCCGGGTCGAAGATCGCCTCGGGCGTCGCAAGCCGGGTTGAGCCTTGAACGGACGGTACGCCATGGCAATCATGCGAGTCCTCGTCAGCAATGAGCCTCGCGTCTACCGGGAGGTACTGGCGGCTGCCCTCCAGGAGATGCGGCCCGCGGCCGAGGTGGAGATGGTCGACCCGACGGCACTCGATGCCGAGATCGTCTCCAAGAAGCCCGGGCTAGTCTTCTGCAGCGCGCTGACCGACGCGATCCGGCGGGGTGCGTCCGCCTGGGTGCTGCTCTACCCCGAGGGCGAAGGCCGGGCGGTACTTGGCGTCGGGAACAGGGAACGTGACATTGCCAACGTCGACTTCAGCGCGCTGCTCGCCGTGGTCGATCAGGCGGCGGCCCGCGCCAGCACGGATGGACCTCCGACCACAGGGGTGGCCCCCTCGTAGCCCAACTCGGTTCTGCCTAGCAGTACTCGCGATAGGCCAGGTGGCCGATCCAGCATCCGGGCATCTGACCGATTGGAAGACCGGGCAGGGCACGCCGTGACTCGGTCGTCGTGTTTTTCATTCCGTTGGCCGTGCTCACGGTGGGACGTCACGTTCCCGGGCGCACGCCCACGGACCTCATCCCCTGTCCCTTCTCCCGGTGCGCGGGAGATGGGCGTCCGCGAGACGGTGTGCAGGGAGTTCGGACATTGTTGCGGGTGGGAGGACGCGCCGCTGCCCCGCCGACTCTGGCGTTCCGGGATTACGACCAGTGAACGCGATCATGGTCTTGACCGGTGCCGCACCGGAGTTACCGCGTACGCCCAGAGTGGGAGCCGCGCTGACCGGCGACCCGTCTCCACCTCGGCACTGATCCGACGCGTCGGGACCGAGGTGGGTAACGTGGAGGCTCGAACGGGGAAGCGGTGACGGTGGTGAGCGGTGCCAGCCGGAGCATCCTCAATGCCTCCCGCCGCTGCGCGTCTGGCCCTTCCCGCACACCGCCGGTGACCGCTTGTGTCCAGTTATAGGCGATGAGGTTTGTGGTGTCGATGACCTACAGGGCAACAGGCCGGAGACGGCAAGACGGCAAGGGGAGGCAGTATAGGAA
>DASYWB010000228.1:0-5829 GCA_035936495.1 Thermomicrobiales bacterium | reverse complement strand
GTGGCGCCGTAGAGATAATGCGTGCTGTCTATCGGCCGCGCGCCCATCATTACCAATGCGATCCCAGCCAACACTTGGAAGACGATCAGTACCTGGCCAATGACAAACGTCCCGGCCAAGCTCCCCGACAGCGCTTGACCTCGAAAATACGCGATGAGACCCCACAGCCCGAGGACCGACATGAAGAGCAGCATGGAGATCGAGAGACGGTCGTGGATGACCACCAAGGCGTTCAATGGGGCGCTCCAGTTGACGTCGTGCGCGAAGGACTCGGCCCGTGGAGGGGTGGCACGTGCGCGGATGCACGGCATTATCGAGTATAGCGGGACTCTGGTTGAACCTTGGGCCTCTAGCACCCGCGCATGCCGCACGCGGCTCCCTCTGATCTGTCGTTATGCCGTGGGTCACGCGAATGAGAGCGGAAGCTGGAGGGGCCGAATGACGTGTCCAACCTTTCGCTTGCCTGAGTGCCATGAGGGGCCGATGCCCCGCCGGGGGAGCGCGTGTACTTGGGCTTCGACGCCTCGATCATTCAAGGCGGACATGACCGTTCCGGTCGCAATCCGAGGTCGATTGTTGACCTGGGAAAGATGCGCGAGCCATATGTCGGGCGCATGGCTGGCGCCACGCAACGATTCCGCGAGCCATCCAGCGCAGGCGGCGTTGCTCAGGTGTCCACGACTTGAGGCCACCCGAGCCTTCAGCCGGCTTGAGTAGGGACCAGCTCGGAGCATCCCAACGTCGTGGTTTGCCTCTATCAAGATCAAGTCGGACGCGGCTAGCGTCTCCGAGTGGCGGTGGGCTGGCATCCCGAGGTCCGTCAGGACAGTGCAGTGGGCGCCATCGATCCGAATGTTGAACCCACATGGCTCGGCGGCATCGTGAGAGACGGCAATCGGGAGGCAGGAGAGCGGCCCGAAGGAAAGTTCGCGGTCGGGCATGGCGTGGACTAGAAGACCACTAGGAATACCGAGGGCGCGCGCCGTCCCGGCAGTGGCGACGACGGGGCATCCGTTCTTGAGCAGTAATGGCAACCCCCGCGCGTGGTCCCCGTGTTCGTGCGTGATGAGGACCACGTCGATATTCGCCGGAGAGCAGTCCGCCGCGGTCAACATTGCGTGAAGCTCTCGGGGAGCGAGCCCGCAATCAATGAGGAGCGTCATCTGAGGCGAGCGCACGAGGAGTGTGTTTCCAGCGCTCCCACTTGCTAAGCTCTGAATCGTGACCGGCATCCGCCGCACTCCTTCGTTCTATCGACCCGGCGTCGCGGTTGCCAACAACCGCACCGCCTACAAGCCGGTGCCCGCGCCCGCGACGCCTTGCAGGCACGACAACAAGGCGTGTTACGGCAGCGACGGCGGCAGAACCTTTGCCCTCGGTCCGAAGCCGCACCGCTAAGGACATACTGACGGGACCGGCGCGGCGCGGTGCCGAGATGAAGCGCCTAGTGTCGCTCACCGAAGAGTGCGCGGCCAACCCGAATCAGCGTGGCACCCTCCTCGACCGCAACTTCTAGGTCATTCGACATTCCCATCGAGAGTTCCGGGAGCTCGACCGATGGGCGTGAGGCGCGAAGCGCCTCTTGCAGGCGACGGAGCTCGCGGAAGACGGGTCGGACGCTCTCCACGTCCTCGGTTAGTGGAGCAATAGTCATAAGCCCGCGAAGCTCGAGTGACCGCGTGTCTTGGACTTGTCTGACGAGAGCTCCCAACTCGTTCGGATCACAACCTGCCTTCTGCTGTTCCCACGCGATATTGACCTGGACGAGGACGGACAGCCGCCGCTCCTGCTTCTCGGCCTCCCGTGCCAGGGCTTCGACAAGCGGCGGCCGGTCAACCGATCCCACGACATCGAAGAGGCCTACCGCTGGACGCGCCTTGTTCGTCTGCAGTTGGCCAATCAAGTGTAACGTGATATGGCGGCCCAGCGGAGGATCCAGGAACTTGGCGCGGGCTTCTTGGACTCGATTTTCTCCGATGTGCTGAATCCCGAGCTCAATCGCTTGATCCACGACCGCTCGGTCGAGCGTCTTCGTGACGGCCATGATCCTGACTGATGCCGGATCCCGTCCGGCTCGCTCAGCCGCGCCCCCGGCGCGGGCCTGGATCACCTGCCACCGTGCTTCCAGCGCCCCGGTGTTGCCGGCCGTCACCGCGGCGCCTTCTCGGTGGCAATGAGCGCGGCAAATCGGCCGGTGCTCGGACCCTGCCCCCGGTGAGAGAACGACGAATGCCGGCGACACTTGGTGCAGGTGGCTACCTCCTCGATATGCTCTGGACGCACTCCCGCGCGTTCGAGCAGCGACCGGTTGGCTACCGTGAGATCGAAGTGGGGCCGAGGCTTCCCACGGAGGACCGCCTGGCTCGCCGTGGCGGTCCCCATCTCGTCTTCCCAGGCGTCGATCACCTCTTCACCAACCTCGTAGCATTCCACGCCAATTGCCGGACCGAGGAACGCCCAGATATCCTGAGGGTCGGAACCGAACGCCGTCTTCATCGCGGACACCGTCGCCCCGGCAATGTCGGTCACCACCCCACGCCAGCCAGCGTGAGCGACACCGACCGCCCCGCGCCTCGTGTCGGCGAACAGAATCGGTTGACAATCGGCGTGCAGTGTCATGAGCGGCAAGCCCGGGGTGCAGGTAATCAGCGCGTCCGCATCGCCCACGAGCGGGGCCCCCGGCGGGCCGCCGCTCCCGGCGTGAGAGGTGTCGACGAGGAGTACGTCGTTTCCATGCACCTGTCTGATCGCCACGAGGCGAAACGGATCGACATCGAGCGCGCGGCACCACGCTTGCCGGGTCAGCCAGGCGGCGCCGCGGTCTCGCGGGGGACCGTAACCCACGTTGCCGTGGCCGGGAATCGCGCTGTCGACGCGGGACGTAATCCCATGCTTCAACCATCCGAGGGAAGCGAAGCGTTGACTTCGCAGGACGCCAGACGAGAGGTCCGGAAGCGAGATGGAGCGCGGAGCTTCGGCGGTCATTCCTCCTCACCTTCGAGTGCGGCATCCAGGATAATCTGATCGATGACCCGTTCCACCGGGGCGTGGTCGTCGGTAAAGACTTCCCCGTCAGGATCGATGCGGCGAATATCACCGCTCGCGATCGCACGCTGCGCGGCGCTCCGCACGATTGACTCGTGGGCGAAGGCCGACGTGGACCGCCTGAACTGATCCACTGCGCTCGGCTGCTTCGTGGCCACGAGGATCGTGTTCCGGTAACCTTCGACATCGATCGCGTAGACGTCAGGATAGACGGCGTTCATCGTCCGCGCGATAGCGTCGACGAGCCGGTAGTCGGTCGCCGTTCGGCCGACATTGATGACCACCACACCGTCGTCGGTCAGGTGGTCGCTGATCTCCTGGAAGAACTCGCGAGTGGTCAGGTGGAACGGGATGTAGGGCTGCCGGTAGGCGTCAACGCCAATGAGGTCGAACGTCCGGTCGGTGGTCTTGAGGTAGTATCGGCCGTCCGCGGTGACCACCTCGATGTTTGGTTGTTCGAGCTCAAAGTACTCCTTCCCGACCTCCACAATCTTGGGATCCAGCTCGACCCCCACGACCTCGATCGAGGGGTAGGCGGCCGACAACTCGCGCGCCGCGGTGCCGCCGGCGAGCCCGATGAGCAGCGCGGAATCGACTACCGGCTTCGTCCCGCTCACCGGAAGTGGATTGAAGAGCGGACCGAGCATAAAGTAGTCCCAAGGTCCACCGGTTAGCAGGGAGTCGGGGGCGTAGACCGAGTGAATGGCGTGACCCTCGTTCAAGGCGAGCATCCGGACTCCATCGTCCTCGACCACCTGGATGTAATTGTATGGAGATTCTGTCTCATAGATAAGGTTGCCCCACTCCGGGGGCCGGATGCGCGCGTTCGCGGTCGCGGTCACGACCACGACCAGAAGCGGGACCAAGAGCCCGGCCAGGAAGGCGCGACGCCGGCGTCCAAGGAGGAGGAGTCCGGCGACCGACGGGATCAGAAGGATGAGCGCCAAGACGAGGAAGGTGAGACGGGTTCCCAGCCAAGGGATCAGCACGACCACGGGCACGAAGCTCCCGATGATCGAGCCAACAGTTGAGATCGCGTAGACGTCGCCGGCGGTCCGGCCAGCCGTCGTCACGCCGAGCAACCGGAGCCGGATCACGAATGGGGAGACGAACCCGAGCAAGGTAATCGGGATCGCGATCATGAGCAGGACGCCCACCAGCGAGCCATAGAAGGCGCCGACCGCGACGTTATCAAACGCCTGGAGCGACGCCGACAGGATCGGCCTCGACATAAGAGGCACGAGCCCGGCGGCGACTGCGGCAACCGCGGTGATCACACATAGCAGCGCCGCGCTCGGATAGCGATCCGCCAGGCGGCCGCCTAGCCAATACCCGAGGGAAAGGAACGCGAGGGTCAGGCCAATGAGGTTTGCCCAGATGAACGTGGAGTCGCCAAAGTACGGGGCAATGAGGCGCGACGCCGATAGCTCGATGCCGACACTGCTGACACCCCCGATGAAAGCGATGGCGTTGAGGAGCGCGGCGGGAACAACGGCGGTGTCGTTCACGATAGTCGCCCGCGCCGGGTCGTTCACCGGCCGCGACTCGGCAAGAGACTGAGATTGGTTAGACACCGCCATAGGTTCTGTTGATTCTCCGCGCTAAGCCACAGACAGGCGAATAGGACATGGTGCCCCCGCCGAGTATAGGCGGACGCGCCTCCCCGCGTTGCCATTCCCCTTGCCCGGCAGGAGATATGAAGTTCGCACAAGTGCGCTTATCCGCAACAGACTGGTGAGCGCCGTGATGGATCACGACAGGGAGTCCACCGTGGAGAGCAAGGGCGGGACCTCCCCCGCCGGGAAACCAGCACCGAGGATCACGCGGTCTCGCGGTAGAGCCAGGGTACGGAGGTCTCGCCCCGGCCGTGGAGATCCGCCAGGGAGCTGGACAGTCGTCAGGGCGAGCCGGCCGGAGCCGCATCTCACTACCGCTCGATCGTCAACGAAGACCAAGGTCCCGGGCGGGCCGGCCTCAGGCGAGTTCCCGGTCGCGATTTGCGCCTCATGGATCTGCATGGTGAGCGGTTCACCTTTGATCGTAACCGTGGTCCAGGCCCGCGGCCAGGGCCACATCGCGCGCACTTGGCGCTCCAAGAAGACGGCAGAACAGGTCCAATCGAGCATACCGTCCGCCTTGACGAGGGGCCGGGTCAGCGTAGCGGCGCCGATCTGGGGGCGAGCGACGAGCTCGCCGCGGACGTAGGGAGCAAGGTTGGGAACGAGCAGGTGCGCCGCTCTGTCGGCGAGCCTTGTCGTCAGCGTTTCGGTCGTATCATCGTGACGGATCGGCTCCTCGGCGGTCGCCAGAACCGGTCCCGTGTCAAGCCCGATGTCCATGACCATGAGCGAGACGCCGGTGACCGCCTCGCCGGCCAGGATGGCGGCGCTCACCGGGCTAGCGCCACGGTATGCCGGTAGCAGCGACGCGTGCAAATTGATGCAACCGCGCCTCGGTAATGCCAACATCTTGGGTCCGAAAATCTGGCCATAGGCGGCGACCACGAAGACGTCCGCGCCAACCGATGCCAGCCTCTCTCGTACCGCGGCGGCGCGTAGGCTGGTCGGCTGGTAGACCGGGAGCCCCAGATCCTGAGCCGCCGCCTTCACCGGGGAGGCCTGAAGGCGCTGCCGCCTCCCGGCGGGGCGATCGGGCTGAGTCACGACGAGCGACAGCTCTATGTCAACCATGAGTGCAAGCGCCCTTAGGGATGGCACGGCGAACGCCGGTGTGCCGAAGAAGACGACCCGAGGTCGCTGGCTCGAATCGAGGCCGGGATCGTTC
>DASYWB010000227.1:0-3435 GCA_035936495.1 Thermomicrobiales bacterium | reverse complement strand
GGTCCCCACTCCTGCCTCGGCGACCAGCTTGACCCCGATCTTGGCCCGTGGGTTGATCTGCCGCAGGTCGTAGATGAGCTGGGCCAGGTCCTCGATGCTGTAGATGTCGTGATGCGGCGGTGGCGAGATCAGCGGCAGACCAGGCACTGCATGCCGCAATCGGGCGATGAAGGGCGTGACCTTGTGCCCCGGCAACTGGCCGCCCTCGCCGGGCTTCGAGCCTTGGGCGATCTTGATCTCCAGCTCTTCCGCATGGGAGAGGTAATCGGCCGTCACGCCGAACCGCCCCGAGGCGACCTGCTTGATCTTCGAATGGGGCACGTCCGGTCCCGGCTCGTGATACCAGCCGGGGTCCTCTCCTCCCTCGCCGGAGTTCGAGCGAGCGCCAATCCGGTTCATCGCGGTCGCAAGTGTCCGATACGCTTCGGGACTGAGCGCGCCGAGCGACATCGCAGTCACGACGAAGCGGCGGATGACCGCCTCGGCCGGCTCGACCTCTGCCAAGGGCACGGCGGGGCCGAGAGGCTTGATGTCGAGCAAGTCCCGGACGGCCGTCGGGGCTTGGCTCTTGACGAGGTCACGGTACTCGGCGTAGGCGGTGCTACCCCCGTCGCGGACGGCTTCCTGCAGCTTGGTTACCAACGTCGGGTTGTATCCGTGAATCTCGCCGTCCTTGCGGAAGCGGATGAGACCGAGATCGGGCAAGCGCGCGGCCATCTCCTCATAGGCTGAGGCGTGGCGACTACGGACGTCGGCCTCGATTTCCGCGAGACCGATCCCACCAAGTCGAGCCGGGGTCCCGGTGAAGTGCCGGGCGACGAGGCCGCGGTCCAAACCGATGGTCTCAAAGATCTGGGCGCCGTGGTAGCCGGACGCGGTCGAGATACCCATCTTAGAAGATACCTTGAGGAAACCATTTTCCATGGAGCTCAGGTAGTTTCGGCGCAGATCGGCGCCGCTCAATCCCTCGAACCCGCGGCCTCCAGCAAGGTCTGCCGAGGCCTGAAGCGCCAGATAGGGGTAAACCGCCGAGGCGCCGTAGCCGATCAGCAGCGCGAGCTGATGGACGTCCCAGACCTCGCCCGTCTCGACGACGAGATCGGCGTCGAGGCGAAGCCCCGCCCGGATCAGATGGTGATGGAGGGCCGACACCGCGAGCGGCATGGGCATCGAAACATGGCCGGCGTCCACGCCGCGGTCGCTCAGCACGAGGAGCCCCGCGCCATCCCGGACCGCCGCCTCGGCACGCGCCAAGAACGCGTCCAACGTCGTTGAGAGCACGCCGCTGGGTGCATCGGCGGCAAACAGCGTCGAGAGGGTCACGGCGCGAATTGGCCGCTCCAAGGCCGCAAGTGCTTCGAACCTATCCTCGTCCAGGACGATGCTCGACAGGTGAATCAGGCGTGCCTGCTCCGGCGCTTCGATCAGCATGTTGCCGCGTGGACCGAGGTGGGCATCGAGCGCCATTACTCGCCGTTCACGAAGCGAGTCAATCGCGGGGTTCGTCACCTGGGCGAATCGCTGCCGGAAGTAGCTCGCCAGTGGGCGGATCCGCTCGGAGAGGACCGCCAACGGCGCGTCGTCACCCATTGACCAGGTCGGCTCCTTCGCCTCGCCGGCCATCGGGTGCAGGATCAGGCGCAAGTCCTCGGCGGTGTAGCCAAACGCGCGCTGTAGGGCAACGGTGGCCGGGTCCGCCTTGGCCCGGATGGCCTTGCCGCTCGGGGCGGTTGCCATCTCAATCGGCTCGGGCTCCGGCACTGGCACCAATTCCGGCTTCGGGATATCGAGGGCAACACGAAAATCCGACAGCCACTCGGCATACGGTGCGGTGGCCGCGACTTCCACCTTGAGCTCGTCGTTGCGGAGCACGACCCCACGCTCGGTATCGACCAAGATCATTTGGCCGGGGCCGAGGCGGCCCTTCTCGATAATCTTGCTTTGGTCAAGCTCGACTGTGCCCGCTTCCGAGCCGGCCACGAACAGGCCATCCGCCGTCAGCGCCCACCGCAGCGGACGCAAACCGTTGCGGTCGAGCCTGGCGCCAGCCCGGATACCATCACTGAAGGCGAGCGCCGCGGGACCGTCCCACTGCTCCATGAGACCAGCGTGGAAGTCGTAGAAGGCGCGGAGCTCGGCGGGCATCTCGGAAAGCTGCTCCCACGGCTCCGGCACTAGCATCATCAGCGCGTGGGGGAGGGATCGGCCGCCGCGATAGAGCAGCTCCAACACGTTGTCGAGGCTCAGCGAGTCGCTGCCGGATAGACTTACCACGGGCTCCAACGCCTCGGCGCTGGGTCCCCCCCCGAAGGCCAGCTTCGAGCGTCGTGCCTGCATCCAGTTCCGGTTGCCCTGAATGGTGTTGATCTCTCCGTTGTGAGCCAGGAATCGGAACGGTTGGGCGAGCGCCCAGGTCGGGAATGTATTGGTGCTGTACCGCTGGTGGAAGAGGGCGATCGCGGTCTCGTAGCGCGGATCGCGAAGGTCCGCGTAGAAGCGAGACAGGTCCTCGGGGAGACAAAATCCCTTGTAGACGACGGTCCGGGCCGAGCAGGAAACGACCGCGCAATCCGCCAGGCCATCATCTCCCGCGGTCCGCTCCGCGGCTTTGCGCGCCAGCATGAGGTCGCGCTCGAACGCCTCGGCATCGAGACCCGCGGGGCGCTGAACAAAGAGTTGCTCGATACGCGGCAACGTCGCAACGGCCGTCGGGCCTAGCACGTCCGGCTGAGTCGGGACCTGGCGCCAGCCAAGCACCGGCAGATTCCGCTCCGCCATCCCCGCTTCCAGGGCCGCCCGGCATCGCTCGGCGGCGCCATCCCCGGTTGGCAGGAAGACCATCGCCACACCGAGCTCGCCTGGTGCGATACCAGCGTGTCCCAGGCCACTCACGTACCCGGCAAAAAGCGCATGCGGAATTTGCGTCAGCACCCCCGCGCCATCACCGGTACGCGCATCGGCCCCGACGCCGCCACGATGGGTGAGGTTCACAAGCCCAGCCAGCGCCCGGTCAAGGATCGACCGCGACGGGCGCCCCTCGACGTCCACGACGAGACCAACGCCACAGGAGTCGCGCTCATAACTGGGATCGTAGAGCGGCGCGCGTGAATCTGGCGCATGCGAACGCCCGAATGTGGTTCTCGGTTGTCGGTCAGGGTGCGTGAAGGTCATTGATCCTCTCCCATTCTTGATCCCTATCAGTCCAGATCGCCGGCATGATCTGTCGCAACGGAACCCCTCTGGTTCAACGTGCAAGCGTGGCCACGAGGGGCATACGCGCGCATTCCCTAGCGCTCATGCGTCGGGCGTGTATAGACGCCAAAAATGACATTGCCCACGCCGGCAATGGCGCGACGGCATGCCTCAAGAATCACTATCGACGCGGCATCGCGCCCTGGTGTTGTCCTTGACTTTGGACCGCATCTCAAGTCGAAG
>DASYWB010000226.1:0-7212 GCA_035936495.1 Thermomicrobiales bacterium | reverse complement strand
GTACAAGCTGATCGTGGCCTCCCCGGCATTCGCCGGGCGGCAATCGGCGTAGGGCACATCGGCCGTCGAACCGTCCTGCACGAATAGCACTGATCCCGCCCGGGTGGTGTCCTGACAGACGATCCGCTGGGCGTTGATGGTCACCGCCATCCCGGCCAGGGCGAGATCCTCGACGTATCGTACGGCGTAGAAACCGACGCGCTGGCCGCCGCTGATCGAGATCTCCGGCGATGAGGCCGCTCCTGTCCGGACGGAGACGAACGGCTTAGTCAGGTCGTACCGGAGAGCCAGCTCGCCTCGGGCGGTCGTCGTATCAGACGCCACGAGCTCTGCCATGTCGGATGGCGACGGCGATGGAGACGCGAAGAGGTCGATCTCGAGCTCACCCTCGACCGCCGGCCGGCACCCCGGCGTGTCCAGGTCTCGCGCCAGCGGGTCATCGATCATGACCTGCTCAGTCCCCGCGCGGCCTTGATCCTGACAGACGAAGGCGGAGACCTCGACGATGCCCGTATCCGCGGTCGGGACCAGCGTTTCATCGCTCACGCCGTTCCCCGCCACGTGATTCAAGATCAAGAACGATTCTTGGTCAACGGCCGCGACCGCGATGTCCTCCGAGAAGCGCCCTCCGGATCCAGGCTCGCCCTGCCCAAAATAGACATACGGCTGATCGAAATCGTAGGTAAACGAGACGATACCCGAGGCATCCGTTTCGGCTGACGCGACGAGGGATCCAGGGTCCTCTTCCGCGGTGGGAGACGCGTAGAGGTCAATCGTCACTTCTCCGCTCGAGGCGGGGCGACAACCCGAATAGTCGATACCGACCACGGGATCCAGAATGTAGGTTGTCGAACCGGCCCGCGCTGGGTTATCGCAGAGCGCGACCTGAGCCGCGAGGGTCACCGAGCCCCCGGCGGCGGCCGAGCCGCCCGCCCGCCATGGCGCTGTCGCGGACACCGCGACGAGGATGATCAATGTCGTCAGACGGAGCGCATTTCGCACCGCCTGACGGTTCATGGTCGATGGCGTTGACAGCATCATCGTCTCCCCTCCCACGTTCGCGGCGAACTCACGGCCGAGGTGTACGTACACGTGCTATGCTACTCCCTATCCTGTCTGTTGTCACGCTCCAGCACCCGGCATCGGCGAGTGGCTGCCAACCTGGAGAGCCGCCTTGGTATTAGGCTTGCGGGCCATGAGACCATCGTGCAGCAGCCGGGTGAAGCGCGGAGGAGGAGTAACGCGTTACCGAGATCAGGCGAAAGGAGAGGATCAGGGCCTCGGGAGACGTCTTGGAAATGAGAGGAGAGCATTCGTGATACGAGCACATCGGTCTCTAGGACGCTTTGGATTCATCGGCGCATTGATCATCTTCGCCATGCTCGCGGCGCCGATCGCCGCGCTGGGGCTGCAACAGGGGGGACCGGAGAGCCCCTCGCCTGCTCAAGGCCACGGCCAGGTTATCGCCCAGGGTGTGGCGACCGTTCCCGGTCAGGCGGCTTGGCGGGTCGTGCGCGACACCGCTGAGCCGCTGGAAGAGGCGGCTCCCGAGGAGCGTGCCCTCGGGTTCGCCCTGGCCGGCGAAGAGGCGCTGATCGTCAACGATCTCTCATTCGGGACGCAAGATCGTCTCGCGGCGGGAGAGGCGTCGTTCGTACCGTCCGGTGTCATTCAGCAACGCGCCAGCGCCGGCTCCGCTGCGGTCGATTATTACAGGATCGCGCTCGTTCCCGCCGAGCAGGCGGGCGATGCGGGTGGCGACGAGCTGCTCTTCGCCAGCGACACGTTCGGTGGTCCCTCCGGCGGTCGCGACATCGACCTCGTGCGCGACGTGCTCTCGCCCGATGAGGAGACCGATCTCGCCGGTGGCGAGACGCCGTCGTTGCTCTTCGTGACGAGCGGCGAGGTAACGGTCGAACAAGACGGCGACGAGACGCTGGTCCTCGACGCGGGCGAAGCGGGTCTTGTGGAAGGTGACGCCACGCTGACGGCTAGCGGTGCCCAAACCGCCGAGTTCGTCGTCGGAGTCGTCGGTCCCGAGGTGCCGCCTATTCCCCGTTTCACCGGCTCGGTGACGATCCAAGTCCGCGCCTGCCCGCCCGGCATGACCGCCCAAACGCTCGATGCGTCGGCATGCGATGCGACCGAGGGCGCGGAGGGATTCGAGGTCAATCTCCTTGACGCCGACGGCAATGTCGTTGAGACGGACGACACCCTCGCGGACGGCGAGCTTATCTGGCCGAGCATCCCATTCGGGACCTATACCATCGACGTGCCCGCGCTCCCTTCGCCGTTCGACGCGTTCCTGGTGACGGACGCCGATGGCGTGCCCACGGAAGACCTAACCGTCACCATCTCCGCGGAGGACCCGGATGCGCTGCGCGTCCTCTTCAACTTCCAGCCGGAAGAGGCGGTCGGCACGATCACGCTCCAGGTCCGCGCCTGCCCCGAGGGCATGACGCCGGAGACGCTGGCCGGGGATTTCTGCGACCTCGCGCCGGAGGGGTACGCGGTCCAGATCACGGAGAGCGCGACCGGGGAGGTGCTCACCCTCGCCGATGCGACCGTTGATGGCGGAACATTCGTCTTCAGCGGGCTCACCACGCGCTCTGAGGACGCGGCAACGGAGAGCGCGGAAGGTATCTACACCGTTACGGAGACGGAATTGCCGCCCGGCTATAGCAGCTTTGTGGTCGTCGGCGCCGACGTCGGTGCCGTCAACGAGGCGGGTACGGTGGTTCTGACCGAGGCTGAACCTGACGCGGGAGTGACGATCTACAACTTCCTGGTCGAAGATAGTGTCGCAACGCCAGGCGCCGTAACTGAGGATGAAGACGCCGGCGAGACGCCGACTGAGGAGGCCGCCACGGACGAGACGGGAATTGGATCGGTCACGGCTCAACTCTTCCTCTGCCCGGAAGGCAGCACTCCGAACAGCTTCGATGCCTCGTCCTGCACTCCGGCCAACGGCGATTTCTCGATCTCTCTCTACGGGCCGGATGACATGGTGCGAAGCGGAGAAGATGCGGCGGGCGACGCGAACACCGTCACCTGGACCGATTTGCCCGCGGGGAATTACTTTGTCGAGGTGACGAGTCTCCCGCCGGGTTATGATGCCGCGGTCGCGACCGGGGCACCGGCGGCCTCGAACAACCCTAATGCTTACATGGCGACGGTGACCGAGGGCGACCCTGACGTGTCGCTCCCGTTCTACCTGTTCCCGGCAGCATAACAGACGAATCGCATGGCATAGGGGTGGCTCGCCTGAGCCATCCCCGTGCCGCCCTAAGGAGATCGAGACGATGACCACGACACGACAGCCCTACCGCATTGCCGTCATTCCGGGCGACGGCATCGGCAAGGAGGTCGTGCCGGAGGGACTGCGCGTCCTCGACGTGTTGGCAGCGACCTCCGGCGGTGGGCTTAGCTTCGACTACCAGTCCTTCCCCTGGGGCAGCGGCTACTACGCCGAGACCGGCCGGATGATGGATCCCGATGGCCTTGACCGTCTGGCGACGTTTGACGCCATCTACTTCGGGGCCGTAGGCTGGCCCGACGTTCCCGACCATATCAGTCTCTGGGGGCTGCGGCTAGCCATCTGCAAGGGATTTGACCAGTACGCCTGTATCCGGCCGGTTCGCTTGCTGCCGGGGATCGAAAGCCCGCTGCGGCACGGCACGCCGGAGACCATGGACTGGGTCGTCGTCCGCGAGAACGTTGAGGGCGAGTACTCCGGCATCGGTGGCCGGGCGTTGGCCGACCGCGGGCCAAGCCGCGAAGTGGCCATCCAGACCGCGCTGTTCACCGAGCAAGGATGTGAGCGGATCATCCGTTACGCATTTGATCTGGCTCGCACCCGGAAGCGCAAGAAGGTCACCAGCGTGACCAAGAGCAACGCCCAGCAGTACGCGATGGTCCTCTGGGACGAGGTTTTCGTCCGTGTCGCCAAGGACTATCCCGACGTTGAGACTGAAGCATGGCTGGTTGACGCGATGGCCGCGCGCTTCGTGCTCCGCCCGGAGACGTTGGACGTTGTCGTCGGCTCCAATCTCTTCGGCGACATCCTCTCCGACCTCGGCAGTGCGCTGGCGGGCAGTCTCGGGATCGCGGCCAGCGGCAACATCGATCCCGAGCGCCGCAAGCCGAGCATGTTCGAGCCGGTCCACGGGTCCGCGCCGGACATCGCCGGCCAAGGCATCGCGAACCCCATCGCCGCCATCTGGACCGTCGCCATGATGCTCGACCATCTGGGCTTGGCCGACGAATCATATCGGGTCATGGCCGCCATCGAAGCGACGACGGCCTCCGGCGTTCGGACCCCCGACCTCGGCGGCACTGCCACCACTCGCGAGGTCGGTGACGCGGTCGTACAGCATCTTTCCTGATGGTGGCATGGGGTCCACCATCACCGCCCTACGGTGATGCCAGACGGGTCCCTTGTCTGCCCAGACGAACTTCGAGGGCCTCCCACTTTCACCATAATCCCCCGGGTCTTGACAAGGCAAATTGACATACTAAGCTCATATCCATGGAGCTGTTAGAACGAGAAGCACAACTCGCGGAGATGTGCGCCCTGCTGGATGAGGCAACCGCTGGTCAGGGGCGAGTGTTATTCATAGGCGGCGAGGCTGGTGTTGGCAAGTCGGCTCTCATTCAATGGTTCTGCGACCTCACCCGTGCACGTGTTCGCGTCCTCGTAGGGGCGTGTGACGCACTATCGACGCCTCGCCCTCATGGTCCGCTTCTTGACGTTGCCCAGAGCCTTCCCACTGAAGTCGGGCGTCTTCTTGAATCAGACGGATCACGCCACCAGCTATTCAGTGCCGTCCTAGACGCGCTGGCCGCCGAGCCCCGAGGCACGCTCTTCATCGTCGAAGATGCGCATTGGGCGGACGAAGGAACACTGGACCTCATTCGCTATGTCTCTCGCCGAATTCAGCCGTTTCCTGTCCTGCTTGTTGTCACGTACCGAGACGACGAGATTGGTCCCAGACACCCCCTTCGCGTGGTGATCGGCGACCTTGCGAGCAACAGGGTGATCTGTCGCATGGTGCTTCCCGCGCTAACAGAGGAAGCGGTTGCAGTCCTGGCCGCGGGCAGCACGATGGACGCGGCGGCCCTCTATCGCCAGACCGGCGGCAATCCCTTCTACGTCACCGAGGCTTTAGCAGCACGAGAACCAGGTGTCCCGAGTTCCGTTCGTGACGCCGTTTTGGCACGCGCCTCTCGGCTATCAGTGAACGCACGAGAGGTACTGGATGCGGCGGCGATCGTCGGGGGCGTCGTGCATAGCGATCTATTGGAGAAGGTGAGAGGCGCCTGCCACGAATACATTGAAGAATGCATCAACTCCGGCATGCTGGTTGGCCATCGCCATGGTGTCTCTTTCCGGCATGAGCTTGCCCGCGAAGCGGTCGTAGACGCCCTACTCCCCAGCATCCGGGTTGTCTGGCATCAGCGGGTGCTGACAGCACTCCGCGGCTCGTCGGGAGAAACCACCGACTTGGCTGTTCGTGCTCACCATGCCGAGGGGGCAGGAGACGGACGTGCCGTGCTCCGGTATGCAATCCCAGCGGCGAAGGAGGCATCGGCCCGCGGTGCTCATCGGGAGGCGGCGGCGCAGTACGAGCGGGCGATCCGGTTTGCCGACCATCTCCCGCCGGATCGCCATGCGACTCTTCTAGATGCCTACGCTTATGAGTGCTATGTCACCGACCGGTTCGATCATGGCATTAACGCGCTCCTCGGTGCGGTGGAGATCTGGCGAGGCGAAGCGAGCCCAATTCGTGAAGGAGCAAGCTTGCGGTGGTTGTCCCGCCTGTACTGGGTTGCCGGACGTAACGCGGAAGCGGAGCAATCGGCTGCAGCCGCAATCGAGATTCTCCAAGGGCCGGATCCTAGTCCAGAGCTCGCCATGGCCTATAGCAACCGATCGCAGTTGAGCATGCTGTCAAGAGATGGGAAACAAGCACTCTACTGGGGTCACAAAGCGATCGCGCTCGCGGAGCGCACCGGTCACGACGAGGCATTGATCCACGCATTGAATAATGTTGGCACTGTGGAATTATCCGATAACAATGACGCGGGCCTTGAACGATTACAGCAGAGCCTCTCGCTCGCCCTCGCGGCCGGTTTCGTCGACCATGTCGGCCGAGCATACGGCAATTTGGGATCCGGCTGCGGCGAGATCTTTCAGTTCAACGATGCGGTTCGCTACCTGCAGGAAGGAATTTCCTATTGCGCAGAGCGTGACTTTGACTATATGCGGTCGTACATGGAGGCTTGGCTCTCCTTGGTCTACTGCTACCAGGGAAGGTGGCACGACTCGGCGAATCTCGCGCACTCGCTTCTCCGTCAACCCGCGTTGGCACCCGTCAGCCGGATCATGGCTCTGGTCGCGCTCGGTCGTGTCCGCGCCCGCCGTGGTGACCCAGAGGTAATCGCGGTGCTGGATGAAGCGCTGAAAATTGCGCTGAGAACAGGCGACATCCAGCGCATCGGCCCAGCGCGTGCCGCCATGGCCGAAGCAGCCTGGCTCTCCGGTGATCGCCAGCGCGTAATTGGCGAGAGCCGGGCTGGACTTGAACAGGCCTTCGAACGCGACATGCCATGGTTTATCGGTGAATTTGGATACTGGCGCTGGGTTGCCGGCGACCTTGATGGGGTTGTTGAGGGCGCGGCAGAACCGTACGCATTAGAAATGCAGGGTGATAGCGAGGCGGCGGCGAGCACATGGACGGAACTGGGATGCCCCTACGAGGCGGCAAGAGCACTCTCCTTCAGTGATCAAGAGGCATCGGTCCGAGAGGCGCTGAAGACCTTTCAAGAACTGGGTGCCCGACCCGCCGCCGCGTTGACTCGCCGCCGGTTGCGGGCGATGGGAGCGCGGGGCATTCCTCGCGGTCCGCGCGCCACGACGCAAACACATCCGGCACTGCTGACGGCTCGCGAAGCGGAGGTCCTGGTGCTCATTGCGGCCGGAGAGACGAACGCCGAGATAGCCGCGCAGTTATTCCTATCTCCAAAAACTGTTGAGCATCATGTATCAGCAATTCTCCAGAAGCTGGGCGTCACAACGCGGCGCGCCGCCATTCGCGCCGCCTATCACCGTTCCCTGATCCCTCCAAAATAGGGGATGCATTTCTCCAACATAGGGGCATTCTCCCGATGCTCATTAATCCGGACTGCGGCAAGATCATTGCAGCCGGAGGG
>DASYWB010000225.1:0-2083 GCA_035936495.1 Thermomicrobiales bacterium | reverse complement strand
TCGGGGTACGGAAGGCGACGTGGTGGACACCGCCGATGCCGACCCGGACCGGCGGCAGTTGCGGCCGCTCCTCGACGTGGACCTCGGCGCCCGCGCCACCCTTGGCCGTCTCGAAGACGGCGACATGGATCTCCGGGTTCTCGGGGGATGGGTAATCGTGGCCCCGGCGGAAGCCGAGAATGCCGGTGAGGACCTTCTCGGTCGGCTCGATCTCTTCGACGACGAGCAGGACGTGATGCAATCCTCGAATCTGCTTGTCCGCCGGAACGGGGCTCACTTCCCAGGGCGTGAAATCTCCTTTCGACTCGTCGGCGACGAGCACGAGACGCTGCCCTTCGGGGTCCGCGAACGGGAGCACCGAACGCCCGCCGCGCTCCTCGATGACGCCATGGTCAACACCCGCGTCTTTGAGCCAGCCCGACCACCATTCCAAGGCATCTCGACCGGGCACGGTCAGACCAATGGCGGCGATAGAGCCTGTGCCGGGCCGGTTCGGCGCGATGTTTGGCCAATCGAAGAAGGTGACCTCGGTGCCGGCGTTGCCGACATTGTCCCCATAGAAGAGGTGATAGGCAGAGACATCGTCCTGGTTGACCGTCTTCTTGACCAGGCGCATACCGAGCGTGCGCGTGTAGAAGTCCACGTTTTGCGCCGCGTGTCCGGTGACCGCGGTGACATGATGAAGTCCGCCAAGTTCCATTGCTAGTTCTCCTTACTGGCGACGGCGATGATAGACGCCTCTCGCTATTGTCACTCGTTGTCCTCGTGAGCGATTGGATGTGCTCGTCGGTACGGTGGGTATCTCTCGCCCTTGCGATCCGTAAGCTGCCCAGCTCTTCAGGCGGCTTACGCGGCCGTGCGTTACAGGGGAAGCGACACCGGGATCTGCATTGCAAGGCTTGGGCCATGCTCGCGGACCCGTGGATGAGGGAGAGCGATTGCCTCAGCGTGATCATGGGGATCGAGGAAGCGAGGGCCGCCGGAAGCCATCGATTATCGATTAGAGATTCTGGAGCAGCCCCGGCTGACGAACGGAGAGCATGCGATGCCGGCCAGGGCGCGCCTCGGAACCGGCTTGGCATCATGGTGGTCAAGGGCTTGCGGGAAGGCGAGAGTGGCCGTCCCGTCGGCCAGCATTGCGATGCGAAGCTGCCTTGAGGAGCGTGAACGGAGACATCGGGATGAGACATCCCCTGGGGAGGGAGCTCTGGTACAAGCGGGCCGTCGTCTACGCGATCGACGTCGGCCTGTACCAGGACGGGAACGGTGACGGGATCGGCGATTTTATAGGGCTCGCGGGGCGGCTCGACCATCTGGCGAGCCTTGGCATCACTTGCCTGTGGCTGCTGCCCTTCTATCCCACCCCCAACCGCGACAACGGTTACGATGTCGTCGACCACTTCGGCGTCGACTCGCGTTTGGGCACACCGGGTGACTTTGCCGAGTTCATGCGGCAGGCTGAGGCCCGCGGCATCCGGGTGCTGCTCGACCTCGTCGTCCACCATACCTCCGACGAGCACCCCTGGTTCCGGACCGCCCGCTCGGATCGCCGGTCCCCGTGCCATGACTATTACGTTTGGGATGATGACCCCTCGGATCACGCCATCGAGACCATCTTCCCAGGCGTCGTCGAGCGCGCGTGGACTCGCGTCGAGGAGGTGGGGCAATACTACCGGCACATCTTCTATCCTTTTGAGCCGGATCTCGATATCCTGAATCCGGAGGTGCGCGAGCAGATTCTCCTCATCATGGGGTACTGGCTTGGGGTCGGTGCTGCCGGATTCCGGGTGGATGCGGCCTCGCACTTAGTTGGCCGGCAACCGCTGGCGGGCGGAGACGAGGAGCCGCATCGGCTCCTGCGTGAGCTCCGTGACTTCGTTGCCGCACGGCATGGCGATGCGGCGCTCCTGGGTGAGACAGACGTGTCACCGGATGAGCTCGTCACATACTTCGGCGACGGTAACGAGTTGCACATGCTCTTCAACTTTCTGCTCGACAACTACCTGTTCTTAGCCTTCGCGCGCCAGGAGGCCGAGCCGATCGCCCGCGCGCTCCACTTGTTACCAAACAAGCCGGAGATTGG
>DASYWB010000224.1:0-11592 GCA_035936495.1 Thermomicrobiales bacterium | reverse complement strand
TGACGGCGTTTGGCGAAAAGAACATGATGCGCTCTTCCCTGACTCGTTGGTTGACGGCCGGAAGGTTCATGCGGGCGCTCTACGGGTATGCCAAGGCGATAGCCTTCGTCTTTCTTACTGGCCTGGCCGGCGTCAACATGGCGGGCGATACGAGAGGGTGGACGGAAACACTGTATGATCAGAGGTGGTACGAGCTGGCGGGATGGCTCTCCGTTGGGATCGCCGTCGCGCTGACGATTATCCGCGGCCTCCCTGTCATCTTCGACGCGTGGTTGCTCATCGTGCCGCCCACGGAATCGAGCGCGCGAGAGCAGCGGATCATCGGTGCGCGTAGCAGGGATCAGCAATCGCATCAGTAATGCAGTCACCCCCGTTCACGTGTCTAACGATGCGTGGCGGTCACGAAGAAACCGGAGACTATGCCCCCGCCCGAGCCACAAACCAGCACGAAGTCGCCACCTCGGGAACATCAGCGTTCGCTCGCCGCGGCCCGGCCCACATTTGGTCGCGAACCGCGTCGTGAATTCCGGTACTCCCTCAGCATCGCGCTGGCGGTGCTCAGCTCTTGGTTCGTAGCCCTGATGCCCCGGTGGCTCCGACACTGGTTGAGTGATCGCGTCGCTGACGCGTTCTTTAGGATGTCCACGACGTACCGCCCGAATGTCATCGAAAACATCCGGCAAGTGGTCGGGGTTCGGTCGGACCCGGCGCACATTGAGGCGATGGCACGCGGCGCATTCCGGCTCAGTGCCCGTAACTTTACCAATCTGATGCGAACACCGAGGATACCGGCAGGCGAATTCATCTCGAACGTCACACTCACGGATGGGTCATGGGCGGTGCTCGACGATGTCCTTGAGAAGAAGAAGGGCGGGGTCATCATCACCGCGCACGTCGGAGCGTTCGATTATATCGGCCAAGCTCTGCACGCGCGCGGATACAAGCTGACAACCGTCACCGGGCGGACGACCTCTCGGTTCATCTACGATGGCGTGACCTACCTGCGCCGCTCCCGGGGCGCGGGCATTGTCGAGGCAAGCCCGTCCGGGATTCGGCAGGTCATACAGGCCCTGCACAGGGGCGAGCTCGCGGGGTTCGTCACGGACCGCGATTTCTTCCAAAATGGGAAACCCGTGGCGTTCTTTGGTCGAGCGACGACGTTACCCCCGGGAGCGGTGCGGATCGCGCGGGACACCGAGGCGCCGATCATTCCAGTCTTTGCCCGGCACATACCGGGCGGCTACTCGATCTCGCTTCACGAACCGTTCTACGTGGAACGAACGGACGATCTCGACGCGGATATCGCGATCGGCCTCTCGCGCATGGTGGCAATTCTCGAACACGCCATTGGGGCCACCCCCGAGCAGTGGGTTATGTTCCAGCGCGTCTGGCCGTCGGTACCGGTTGACCCGGTGCGCGTCTTCCCCGTCGGCTCACCGCTCGAGAGCGAACTCTTGGAGAAGGTCGCTGCCGCGCTTCCCGAGCCGCGTTCACCTCGACCGGTCGGGACGGATCACGCGCCCAGAGGTCGTAAGGGGCGGCCGCCTCGATCTCGACATTGATCAGTGACCCAATTTCATGTGCGCCTGGAATAAAGACGAGTCCGTCTACCTCTGGCGCATGCCGCCGAGCACGCCCCACGGAGATTGGTTCCGTTGTTCCCATCTGGTCCTCGGCCTCACCCACCGCTTCGACGAGGACGTCAAGCGAACGCCCGACGAGCGCCTGATTCTTCTTGAGCGAGATACCCTGCTGGAGTTCCATGATGATGTCGCGCCGCTCTTGCGCGACCTCGACAGGAACAGTTTGTTCCAGCAGGGCCGCTCGGGTGCCTTCCTCCGGGGAATAGGGGAAGACACCGACATGATCAAATTCCATCTCTTCAATGAACCGCTGCAAGGTCGCGAACCGCGCCTCGGTTTCACCGGGGTAGCCCACGATCAACGTGGTCCGCATCACGGGCTCATCGAGCCTCGTTCGCGCATGATCGATGAGCCGCCGCGTCATCTCGATGTCACTTGGACGGTTCATCGCCCGCAGCACGTCTTTGTCCGCATGTTGAATCGGCATGTCGAGGTACGGCACGAGCGCCTGATGCTCCGACATGACGTCTACCATCCGTAGGGTTAGGGGGCTTGGATAGATATAGAGCATGCGGAGCCAGTCCAAGGTCGGCACCTGCTCAACGATCATCTCGAGGAGTTGCGGCAAGCCGTGCTTCATGCCGATGTCAGCACCATAACGGATGGTGTCTTGAGCAACGAGCACGACTTCTCTTGTGCCACCTTCGACGAGGTCGACAATCTCCTGAAGCACATGGAGCGGCCGTTTGCTGACCTGGCGCCCCTTGATACTCGGAATCGTGCAGAACGCGCAGGCATGATCGCAGCCATCGGCGACTTTTACATAGGCCGAGGGGCCGCCGTCGCTCCGGCGAAACGTCGTCAGCATGCCCTCGCAGCCGGCGACTTCCGGGGTCTCCGGCTTACCGAGCAGACCGCCCACGACATCACCAATCCGATACCACTCGCGGGTACTGAGGATGTGATCGACTCCGGCGGGTACTTCAGCCACGTGGTTGCCCAGGGCCGGCAGGCAACCCGCGGCGATGATGACCTGGTCCTCCTGGCGACGATCCAACAACGACCCTATTGCCGCGATGGACTCGTGACGGGCGGCACCGAGAAAGCCGCAGGTATTCACGATGACTACCCGAGCGTCGCCGGGAGCGTCAACGGCGCGCATGCCCTGCTGACGGAGGAGGTGCCCCATCCCGTCGGAGTCCACACGATTCTTCGAACATCCCAACGTGACGATATGAAAGCTCTCGCCGCCCGACTCATGCCGAATAGCTTCTTGGTTTTCCACGCGTAGCACCCGCTTACACTCCAGTGACCGTCGGCCCAGAACAGCCGTTTAGCGAAAGTTAATGAACTGCAGCGCGACCGGGAAATCTTCCGCTTTCAGCATCTGGATGACCGCTTGCAGATCGTCCTTGCTCTTTCCCTGCACCCGTACCGCATCTCCCTGGATCTGGGGAGTCACCTTCTTTGATTCATCCCTGATTTTCTTGGTGATGTCCTTCGCGAGGTCGGTCGGAATCCCTTCCCGTAACTTGATGACTTGGCGCACGCGTCCGCCGGACGCCGGCTCTTCCTGCTGGTAGTCGAGTATCTTCAGCGACAGGCCCCGGCGCACGAACTTAGTTTCCAAGATATCCCGGGCGGCTTGCGCCGTATACTCATCTCGCGTCGATAGTGTCAGTTCCTGCTCGCCCAGCTTCAGCTCCGTACCGCTATCTTTGAGATCATACCGAGTGGCGATCTCCCGCTCCGTCTGATCAATCGCATTCTTCAATTCCTGCGGATCGTACTTCGACACGATATCGAATGACGCGACCGATGCCATAATGTTGCCCTCCCTCTCGCGCGAACCATTGAGTTTACCGTATGACGTCCATTTCGGCCCAACGACAAGCGTGCCGGGCGGGTTTCGTGAAGGAGATAGAGCGCCCGTGGTGATGAGTACGCCTAGAACCGGCGGTGTAGAGAGCGCTTCGGGGGCGGGTCGGCGTGATCTCGCGCTGGAGGCAGCGTCCGGGTACGCGCCGGCCCCGCGATCGCGGCTGGTCCGTCGCCTCCTACGCCTGCCCATCCTTTACAAGGTGCTGATCGCGAATGCCGTTATTGTCGTGACCGGTGCTGTCATTGGCACCTGGCTGACCGCGCACATGGTGCATGCGGCGTCGGAAGGGCGGCACCTCTACCTGGCGCTTGGTTTTGCCCTCATTGGGTTCGTCCTCAGCGTATCGGTGAACTACCTCGTTCTTCGGGCCGCCTTTCAACCACTCCACCACCTTGAGCGCGTCGCGGAAGCCGTGCGGCGCGGTGATCTGAGCGAGCGTGTCGAGCCAGCCACGTTCGATGACCCGCGCTTCTCTAATCTCGCGGCAACCTTCAACGCCACGCTCGACGAGCTCGACCGGGACCGGCATGAGCTTCGTGCGCTTGCATCGCAGGTGATCCGCGCCCAAGAGCAGGAACGCGAGCGCGTTGCCCGCGAGCTGCACGATGATACCGCCCAGGTCCTGTTCGCACAGCTCTTGCGATTGACGACGCTGAAATCCTCGGCCAACACGGAGGTCCAAAAATCGGCAGCCGATATGGAGGAGATGACGGTTGAAGCCCTCGAGAGCGTTCGCCGCCTAGCCCTCGAATTGCGCCCGCCGGCGCTGGACGATCTGGGGCTCGTCGCCGCGCTCGAGGGCCTCGCCCAACGCTTCTCGGACCAGTTGGCAATCCCCGTGGACTATCAAGCGCGGGGCGCCCGGACGCGCCTTGAACCGGAAACCGAGGTCGTTCTCTATCGAGTCGCTCAGGAGGCGCTGACGAACATTTTGAAGCATTCCAAAGCATCGCGAGCCTGGATTGACCTGGACCGGGGCGAGCATGACGTCTCTCTCTCGATCCGAGACGACGGCGTCGGTTTCGACGCGGATCTGTCCCGCCGGGCAAACGAGATCGGCTCGGGACTCGGTATCTTTGGCATGCAGGAGCGAGCCGCCCTTGCGGGCGGTACCCTGCGCATCTGGCATCGGCCGGGTGGAGGTACGGAAGTGTTCGCGTTCATTCCCCTCACGGGGGCTTCTCCCTCCTCGGTGGCCCCGGAATGAGTGGTCCGACAAGTGCTCGAGGAGAGAGCGAGAGGATCACGGTGGTCCTTGCCGATGACCATGCCATTGTCCGGGCCGGGCTCCGTGTACTCCTCGAGACCCAGCAGGATATCCGCGTCGTCGGGGAAGCAGGCGACGGACCTACGGCGGTGGACCTCGCGCGGCGACTCGCCCCGACGGTGCTGGTGGCGGACCTCTCGATGCCCGGAGGGGGCCTGGAGACGATCTCCGAGATCAACGAGTTGAACATCCCAACCAGGGCCTTAGTCCTCACCGTCCACGCGGAAGAGCGGTATCTTCTCCCCGTGCTCGAGGCGGGCGGCTCGGGCTACGTCCGGAAATCGAGCGCGCATACCGATCTTCTCGATGCGATTCGCACCGTTGCGCGTGGAGAAGTATTCCTCGATCCGGCCGCGACCAAGACGTTACTTCGGGGCTACCTCGGCCGGGTACGAAGTGGCGAGGAGCTTGATCTCGGCGAGGTCCTTTCCGAACGGGAGCGGGAAGTCGTCAAGCTTACGGCCGAGGGATACACCGCGCAACAGAGCGCCGACCTGCTCTCGCTGTCGCCCAAGACCGTGGAGACGTACCGCCACCGCGCGATGCAAAAGCTGGGTCTCACTAACCGCGCCGAACTCGTGCGGTACGCCCTTCGAGCCGGTCTCCTGACGAGCGACGAAACATGAGATCCAGCGGTTAAACAGCGGCTGTGGGGCTTTCCCTGACACGGGCTCGGGAAATCCCTACAGGACCGGAATGCATTCCCAAACAGGTCCTGTCCGCCGCGCACGGCCGCGGGTTGTATCCTCGAGCGTAGAGGACCAGAGTAGTAAGCGGGTAGGGGGCAACCCGGTCTCGCGTTCTCGCTGAGCGCCCCCACCTACCTTCGCCCAGGAGTCAATAGAAGGGACAAACCGATGGAAGAACGCATCGAGCGCCCTCTCTCGCGGGGGGAGTCGTCGCCATCATCTGCGGCCCCACGAGCCGTACATCCCAAATGGTTCACCGTGGAGATATTTCCGGAGGACGACCCCGCCGCCCCCGAAGACGTCACGCGGTTTCGGGCGTTTATGCAACTGCTCAAGACCGCTGGCGCGTTGGACCGGGCGGCAACGCACGCGCTCGCGGATCTCGATCTGACCGCCGGCGCATTCGCGGCGCTCCTTGAGCTGGAAGCCCACGGCGACCATGGGCTGGCGCCTTCCGAGCTGGCGCGGCGATTAGCCGTCGCCCGGCGCACGGCGACGCTCTACGTCGACATTCTGTCGCGGCATGGCTGGGTCGAGCGCCAGGCACATCCTGACGACCGGCGCATGGTGCTTGCCCGGGTGACCGACGAGGGTAAGCTGCTCTTGGACGAACTCGCGATCGACTATAAGCAGCGACTCGCGGCGCTCATGTCGGACATGACGCCACTCCAGGCGGAGAGACTTCGTCAATTGCTGACGCTGATCGACACGTCTGGCAAGACCGGCGTGGCGGATCATTCGCCCGGAGCACCCGTGCCGGTCGGCCCTTAGGTCAGCCGGTTCAACGCCCGTCGCGCCGGCTCCCGCGGCTCTGCCGGCCATCCGTCCCAGGTTCGCGCTCCACCTGTTTGAGGACCATGAGGGACCTCGGTTTCAATTTGACCACCGCGCCGCCCCTGACCACCCGGTCTACCGGTATCTCCGACACGCTCGTGTCAATGACGACGCTCCAGGCCGACGCGGCCGGTGTCAGGTGAGGCAGCGGGAACTTGAGTTGTTCTTCATCGCCATTGAGGAGGATGAATAGCGTGTCCCCGATGACAAGGTTCCCGTACTCATCCTTCTCATTGATCGCGTCGCCGGCGAGTCGCAGACCGAGAACACTAATGTTCGCGTCCGCCCATTCCGCCTCGGTCATTTCCGTGCCGTCGGGCCCGTACCACGTCAGATCCTTGACGTCCGAGCCGTGGATGCGCCGTCCCTGAAAGAACTTGCGGCGCCGGAGCACGGGCTGGCTCCGGCGAAACGCCACCAGCTCACGGGTGAAGTTCAAGAACTCCTGGTCTTCGGGCGAGAGGTCCCAATCGTACCAACTGATCGGCGAATCCTGGGCATACGCGTTGTTGTTGCCTCGTTGCGTGCGGCCGATCTCATCGCCACCGCAGATCATGGGAACACCCTGCGAGAGCAACAGCGTCGCCATCAAGTTCCGTCGCTGGCGCTGTCGCAAATCGTTGATCTCCGGGTCGTCGGTTGGCCCTTCAATGCCATAGTTCGCTGACAGGTTGTCGTCCGACCCGTCCCGCCCCTCCTCACCATTGGCTTCATTATGCTTACGTTCATAGGACACCAGGTCCTTGAGGGTGAACCCGTCATGGGCGGTGATGAAATTGATGCTCGCGTACGGGCGTCGTCCATCGCTTTGGTAGAGGTCCGACGAGCCTGTCAACCGGTAGCCCATCTCTGCCACGGGACGCTGGTCCCCACGCCAGAAGGCGCGTGAGGTATCACGGAACTTCCCATTCCACTCGGTCCAGAGCACGGGGAAGTTACCGACCTGATAGCCCCCTTCACCAATATCCCATGGCTCGGCGATGAGCTTGACCCGCGAGAGAACCGGGTCCTGGTGAATGATGTCAAAGAACGCGGACAGCCGGTCGACCTCGAACAGCTCCCGGGCCAGTGCCGCCGCGAGGTCGAACCGGAACCCGTCGACGTGCATCTCCAGCACCCAGAATCGGAGAGAGTCCATAATCAGTTGCAGCACCTGCGGGTGCCGCACGTTCATCGTATTTCCCGTGCCGGTGAAGTCCATGTAGAACCGCGGCTGGTCCGGCAGCAGGCGGTAGTAGGCGGTGTTGTCGATCCCCCGGAACGACAGCGTCGGACCGAGGTGATTACCCTCCGCGGTATGGTTGTAGACGACATCGAGAATGACTTCGATCCCGGCCGCGTGGAGCGACTTCACCATCGCCTTGAACTCCGCGACTTGCTGACCTTGTCCGGTCGTGCTCGCGTAGCGGGCTTCCGGGGCGAAGTACCCGATGCTGTTATAGCCCCAGTAGTTCCGGAGTCCTTTCTGGACGAGAAAGTCATCGTCCAGGAACGCGTGAATGGGCAAGAGCTCGACGGCCGTGATGCCGAGCCGCTTCAAGTAATCGATCGCCACCGGGTGGCCTAGCCCCGCGTAGGTTCCGCGCAGGTCGGCCGGGATGCCAGGGTGTTGGCAGGAAAAGCCCTTGACGTGGACTTCGTAGATCACCGACTCGTGCCATGGTATCCCCGGTGCCCGGTCGTTATCCCAGTCAAAGAACGTATCGGCGACAACGGCCTTCGGCACCGCGGCCGCGTCATCCCGCGCATCAAAGCTCAGGTCCGCCTTGGGGTCACCAATCTTGTAGCCATAAACTGGGTCGGACCAGTCCACCTCCCCATCAATGGCGCGAGCATAGGGATCAATCAGCAATTTATTTGCGTTGAAGCGGTGACCTTCCAGCGGCTCATACGGGCCGTGAATGCGATAGCCATACGTCTGGCCCGGCCGGACACCGGGAAGGTATCCATGCCAGACATGCGCGGTCTGCTCTTCGAGCGTGAGACACTCGCTTTCTTCCGCGTCATCAACGCCATGGAAGAGACAGAGATCGACCCGGGTCGCGTTCTCCGAGAAGAGTGCGAAATTCGTCCCCTGACCGTCCCAGGTGGCGCCAAGGGGATGAGGTTTACCGGGCCACAGTCTCCTAGTTCGCGGTGCCGAACGAATGATAGCGGTCACGGTCTCTCCTGATAGTGCCGGCTCAGGCGTTCACGGACACGGCGCGTGATCCCTCTCGAGGGCAAGCCGCACCCAGGAAACGTCCGGGTCCGGAGAAGTCAACGATTACAGCGGGGCAAAGCAGGTGTGTCCCTGGCAATTGACGCGTTACGCTGAAGAAGCGTGATCACTTCCAGGGAACGTCGAGTGATGTTCAGGCGGCAGCTCGTCGAGCAGTTGGACGGAGATGAGCTCAAACAAGTCCGCACCATGCCCATGCTCTTCCTGAACCGTCTGCGCGGCGCTGGCGGCATCGGCCGCGTCGACGCGGACCACATGCTGGTCGCCACCGACTTGATAGGTCACGTCATACTGCACGAAATCGCCTCCAAATCAAACACGGCCTCGGGTGAACGCGTCGCGGGTTCCCCGTGCGGTTCAGCCAGCTACCATCGCCGTCGCGGCTTCCATAAAGCCGCCCCAGCCCGGGCCAGTCTGCTGTATCACTATAGCATCGACGGGCCTTCACGTGTCCGCCGCTCGTACCTGCCAGGCAGTACCTCGTCACCCACCCGTCGCTTCGTGGTCTAGTATCGTTTCCGCGGATTTGAACAATGCAGCGGCACGAGTACACTGTTCCACGCCGCTTTCGAGGCGTTGCCAGTCGAGCCGGGCGAGAGCGGATCGGGCCTCACGGATGCTTTGCCGCGCTTCCCTGGCCCCCCGCGTAAACTCTGCCGCGGACGACCGGAACCTTGTCGGCACGCCATACGCGTCCGTGAATGTCGTGATATCCGAGATGAGCGCCTCCACGCGGCGCTGACCCTGCAGCAGGGCCACCGCATCCTGGCTCCTCGCCTGTCCCAGGGCCGCCAAGCCGGCAGATTCTATGCTAAGAGCCTTCAATCGGGGCTCCACGAACTCCACGTAGGCGCGCTCCTCAGCGCTGAAGTTTTGAGTCGAAACCGAGGGAGTCCCAATCTCGGCCTCTGTGGAAAAGAATAGCGCTGCCCCTATTGAGATGGTTGTCAGCAATGCAAGTGCTGCCGCGAGTACCACGAATCGAGCCAGCCGGTCACGCCGCACCACTATCTCGTATCCAGCCATCGTCCGGTGCGAATCGAGACCGGCGTCCCATACTACCGACGGCGCAGTAACCATGCGTGATGGGGTTGGAAACCGCGTTACGCATTCCTCATGCCCAACCTATGCGCTGGTCGCCGTCGACACGACTGGCGTGTCCGCAGGCGGTGGTGTTTCCAGGAGCGGAGTCTCCGTGGCGGGTGTTTGCGTCGGTTCTAGAGTCGGTGGCGGCACCTCCGTCGGGAGTTCCGTTGGGATTTCCGTAGGGACGTCCGTCGGTGGCAATACCGGAGTTTCGGTGGGAATCACGGGTGGCACCGTCTCGACCGGGGGCTCGACGGGCGGCTCCACCGGGACTTCGGGTTCGACGGGCACTTCCGGCTCCACGGGTGGCGGTTCGACAGGAGGCTCCTCCGGCGGGACATCGTCGATCTCGGGCTCACCCGCTGTCGGATCGGTCTCGGCTGGCGATGGAGCGGTCGCCGCGTCATCAGCTCTCGATTCCTCCTCGTCCGAGGTGCCCCGCACGAGCTCGATCAGCACCGTCGTGCCTTCGTCGGTCTCCGATAAGGTCGCGACACCGACGTATCCCGACATATTGGCGGCCAGCAGTCCTACGCGGAGCTGACCGTCGAGAGCGGGACCGCCAATCTCGCCGCAGGCGATCAAGGAGCCATCCTCGACGCCACCAATCCCACTCGCCCGGATACCGATGGCATGCGCGCGGGACAGGACGTCGTCGAGAGACCCGTCGATCCCGCTCTCGCTGGACAGGACTGGAGCCGCCAGCACCACACCGCGGATCAGGTCGTCGGCGGGTCCATCACCACGGGGTTGAACCGCCAATGCCCCCAGCTCGAACGCCGCCTCTTGCGCCAAGCCGGCACAGACGCCTTGCCGGATCGCGACGGGCAACGGCCCGGCCCCCTCAGGCAGGACTGATTCGCCGTCGAGCGCCAGCGGAGCCGCCGGGCTCTGCACGAGCTCGACCACGACACGCGTCCGCTCGCCCTCTTCCGCCAGCGTGGCGACTCCGTAGGCCTCCGCGCCGTCGCGCGGCCCTAAACCGAAGCGGACGATGCCGTCGTCGACCGGGCCACCAATCTCTCCGCAGACGACCACCGTGTCACCGGCCCCGCTCGGGTCCTCAACGCTCACGGTGATGCTGTGGGCCCGCTCCAAGAACTCATCGAACGGTGTCTCGACCACGGTATCGGTCACCGCGACAGGGACCGCCAATGGGACGCCGGCCGGAGAGGCTCCAGCGTCCGCTTCGCCCACTCCTTGGCCGGCAAGCGAGAGCGTGCCTAGGTCTTCAACGGGTTCAGGATTGAATCCGTCGCAGATGCCCAGCCGTACCGCCGCCGAGGTCGCGGGAAGCACCGTAAACGCGACGCGCGCCACCGGCGACGTAGTGCTGGGCTCTCCGCCCGGCCCGAGCACTTGCACCTCCACTACGTGGTTGCCGGCCGACAACCCTTCGAGAATCAGGGGGCTGCCCGAGAGCCCGTCCACGACGCTCCCGTCAAGCACCACCTGGATCGCGCCTTGGGTCTCGTCCAGCGGTCCCGTCACAACCAGGGGTACGTCGGGACCGGGGAGCGCCGCGCCTGGAGCCGGATACACGATACGAAGAGCCGGTTGCGCCGCGACAGGCGTGTCCTGAGCGGGCACCATGACCCAGATCATGGCCACGGCCAGCGCCAGTGTGGCCGAGAGGCTCTTGGCCGCGCGACGAGGGTTCCGCGGTCGACGATTTTCCATCATAATCCCTTTGTCCCAAGCCCCTGGGCGTGCACCGTGCGGGAGGTTGACCCACGTCGGCCGCTGAGCCAGCAATGCTCTCCCCATGCTATCACGGCGGGGCACTCGGCAGTCAGAAACGCGGACAAGAATTCGCGAGTGTCAAAGTCGCCGGTCGCCGGCATTACGGGAGGTAGGCATTGATGTCGAAGATTGCGAGCATCGTCAACGAAGAGCAGACGAGCAAACCGCCAAGCAGCATCTCGATCGAAGATGTTCGGCCCCAAATCGATTGCGGACGCTACCCCGTCAAGCGAGAAGTGGGCGACGTGCTTGATGTCTCGGCCGACATCTTCCGTGAGGGTCACGAC
>DASYWB010000223.1:0-4758 GCA_035936495.1 Thermomicrobiales bacterium | reverse complement strand
GCATGGTATCTCCCCTTCTCGTGGTCATTGAGGCGCATCTTCCTCGGTCGGCGCTTCTCGGCGGCTGCACAACGTATTGCCGGGGATGACCGACGGAGACAGCGTACACCACGGACTCATCCGTGCTCTATCGGCATTACCGGCCTCGGAGGAGGCCAATCCGGCGTACCAATGCGTGGAGGTTGCGGTCGTAGCCCCAGCCGAAAGCCTCTGGCATCAGCACTCGCGGATCCTCCGCGTTCCACATCCGAGGCTTGATCCGTGCCCATATTGGCCACCGATCATACAGCACTCCGAGGAACCGCCCCGTCTTGTTACCAGTCATCTCCTGCTCCGGATGCCAGTTGCATGCGGGCGGGAAGCCCCGGCGGTCAACCGGGGCCCGTATCACCCCACGACCCCGGAGGCCGGGAAACGCGAACAACCTCCGGGTGTCGAGAGGTCTCTGATAGCTGACGGCTGAAAGCTATTAACGGAGAGCCCAAGCCTACACCGGCGGGTCGATGAGCTCCTCGGTGAATCCACCGAAGAAGGAGAAGATACCGGCCACGATGATACCCGCCAAGACGATACCGCAGATAACGGTGAAGACCGTTACCACGCGGCCGAACCGGTATTCCGCGGTCTCTGACTCCGGGTCGCGTTCTTGGTCGCGTAGCGGCGTCGCCGGTCCCGACGAGACCATTCCGACGAGGGCAATCAGACTGACCAACATCGTAACCATGGACCGCTCCTAGAGATGTGAAGATGCGTTTGCTTACGCCGATGAGGGCACTCTACGGGATTGGTCTCGGATGGTCCAGTCATCCCCACACCGGCGAATGTGCGTTCCCGCCCGATCGACCACGGGCTAGGTCAACAAGATCTGGGCGAGCACCTGCCGTAAGACCTGAATCAAAATGAGGGTGACGAAGAGCGAGAGATCGATGAAGCCGGTCCGCGGGATGACCTGACGGACGGGGGCCACCACCGGCTCCGTCGCCTCGTAGAGAAAGCGCCCGATCGTCGAGCGCAACCCCGGATCGAACCAAGATGCGATGGCACGCCCGATCAGCATGAACGTGAACACCCGTAAGAGCAAGAAAATGAACTCGGCGAACGCGTCTGGCATCGTGGCGGTGTCCTTTGGCGAAGCCGAACCGGCACCCTGCGGCGCCCGGTGTCCGGGAAACAATGGAAGTATAGCCGCGATTCCAGCAGGCTCGGCCGCCGCCTGCTCATGGGGCAACATGTCCACCGACCAACGCCAAGCGACAATCCCGCGGGCGGGCAACAGGCGCGCCCCTTGCGCGGGAACGGTTTCGCGCCGAAACTGTGGTATCTGCATCAGCGGTCGGAATGTGAGGGTTGGAGGATCAGGATGGCGACACACAATGGCGGCGGCAACGGGCAACGTGGAAACGGCAATCGACCGGCGAACGCGGCGTTCGACCTCCGGCATAACAGCCGGACCATTATCGACGGCAATACCCGCGCCGGTGCCCGGGCGATGCTCAAGGCCACCGGGCTGACCGACGCCGACCTCGCGAAGCCGATGATCGGCGTCGCCTCCACCTGGATCGAGACGATGCCCTGCAACCTCGGGCTGCGGCGGCTCGCCAAGGTCGTCAAGGACGGCATCCGCGCCGCCGGCGGGACCCCGATGGAGCTCAACACCATTGCCATCTCCGACGGTATCACGATGGGCACCGAGGGGATGAAGACATCGCTCGTCTCCCGGGAGGTCATTGCCGACTCCGTCGAGCTGGTTGGGCGCGGGCACATGTTCGACGCGATCATCGGCCTCGGGGCTTGTGACAAGACCCTGCCGGGCCTGGCGATGGCGCTCGCCCGGCTCAACGTGCCTGGCCTCCTGCTCTACGGCGGAACCATCCTGCCGGGATACTTCCAGGACCATGAGGTGACGATTCGCTCAGTCTACGAGGCGATCGGCGCCAACGCCGCGGGCAAGATGAGCGACGAGGACCTGCGGGCGCTGGAGGATGTCGCGTGTCCCGGCGCGGGGGCCTGCGGTGGCCAGTACACCGCGAACACGATGGCGATGGCGATGGAGTTCATCGGCTTATCGCCGCTGGGATCGGCGTCGGCGCCGGCGGTCGACCCACGGCGCGAGGAGCTCGGTCGCCAGGCCGGCGAGCTGATCATGGATCTGCTCCGGCGCAACGTGCGTCCACTCGACATCCTCACCCGGCCCGCGTTCGAGAACGCGATTGCCGGCGTCGCCGCCAGCGGCGGCTCAACCAATGCCGTGCTCCACCTGCTCGCGCTGGCCCGCGAGGCGAACGTGGAGCTGACGATTGAGGACTTCGACGTGATCTCGCGGCGGACGCCGCTGATTGCCAATCTCATGCCCGGCGGTGAGTACGCGGCCGCCGATCTCGACAAGGCTGGCGGAACGAGCCTGGTCGCGCGGGAGCTCGTCGCCGCCGGTCTGGTCGATGGTGATTTGCCAATGGCGACCGGGCAGAGCTTCCGGGAGGCGGCGGCAACGGCGGTAGAGACCGAGGGGCAGGACGTCGTCCGCTCGGCTGACAATCCGATCAAGGACAGCGGTGGCCTCGTGATCCTGAAGGGAAACCTGGCGCCGGAAGGGGCGGTTGTCAAGCTCTTCGGCTACGAGCGCATGCACCACCGCGGCCCGGCCCGGGTCTATGACTCGGAGCACACGGCGATGGAGGCGGTCACTGCTCGCCAGATCACCGACGGGGACGTCGTCGTGATCCGGTATGAGGGGCCGAAGGGCGGTCCTGGCATGCAGGAGATGCTCGGCGTCACTGCGGCGCTGATCGGACAGGGTTTGGGCGGCTCGGTCGCGCTCATTACCGATGGTCGCTTCAGCGGCGCGACGAAGGGGCTCATGGTCGGCCATGTGGCGCCGGAAGCGCAGGTCGGCGGTCCGATCGCGGCAATTCAGGAGGGGGACACAATCGTCCTGGACATCGAGCACCGCCGCCTCGACGTCGATATCTCGGATGAAGAGCTGCGTGCCCGGCTCGACGCCTGGACCGCGCCGCCGCCACGCTACACGACCGGTGTCCTCGCCAAGTACGCGGCCTTGGTGTCCTCCGCCGCCGAGGGCGCGGTCACGCGGGTCCCGAGCAGGCTGCTGTAGGCCCAGGGGCAAGGGCAATGCCGGTCAATCGGGTATCACGGCCGGCCGTTGGCTTCGCGCCCGTTACGTTGCGGGTTGGGCCGCCAGCACCTCACGGGCGATCCGCTCAGCGGCTGTTTTGTCGTCCGGGGATAGAGCACCGTCGATGACGAGCTCGCGCAGGTGGTCTTTGACGACGGCGATCCAGCGACCGGGGGGCCGGTCGAAGAGGGCCATCAGCTCGTCGCCATCGAGGGGACTTTGGAGCTTGGCCAGCTGCCGCTCCTCCTCTAGGCGCGCGAGGTGTTCCCGCAGGCAGGCGATGCGCTCGGCAGCGAGACGCTGGCGATGCTCCCGGGCGGATGTCACGTCAGCAGCGGCGAGATCGAGCAGATCGTCCAGCACGTCGCCCGCTTCGAGCGCCAGCCGACGCACTGCGCTATCGGTCCAGTCCGGTTCATAGGCCTCGGGTCGGGCGTGCAGCTCCACCAGGCGACAGACCGCTGCCTCGGTCGCCTTGTCCGCAGTCAGGCGACGCAGCAGCTTGCCCGCGAGGCGGGCGCCGGCGCGTTCGTGTCCGAAGAAATGGACCTCGCCGGACGCGTCAATTGTTCGGGTTTGGGGCTTTGCGGCATCATGCAGAAGCGCGGCCCAGCGAACTGCCCGGCGCGCTGGCGTCCGACCAACGACGAGCTTCGTGTGCGCCCAAAGGTCTTTCTCTCGTCCGTAACCGCCGAGGCCGTCATCGCCGGTGGTGCCGGCGAGCGGGATCAGCTCCGGCATCGCCACGGCCAGTAAGCCGGTCTCTCGGAGCACCTCCAGCCCATGTTCGACGTACTCGCCCGTGAGCAGCTTGTTGAGCTCTTGCATGATCCGTTCACGGCTGATGCGGCCGAGGGCGGCAGCCGTGCGTGCCATCGCCTCCGCCGTATCGGGATCGATGCGGAATCCTAGTTGAGCCACAAAGCGGGCCGCCCGCAGGAGGCGCAGCGGATCCTCCTCGAAACGCTCATCGGGGTTGCCAACCGCCCGGAGGACGCCCAAGTGCAGGTCGGCTCGCCCACCGTACGGGTCCACGAGCTCGCCGGTTGTCGCGTTCGCGGCAATCGCGTTGACCGTGAAATCGCGGCGAGCGAGATCATCTTGCAAGGTGCCACCGAGCTGGACGGCGGGATGGCGGGAGACGTCCGGATAGTGTTCACGCCGGTAGGTGGTGATCTCGACCTGAACGCGGTCCTCTTCGGTCTCTCCGAAGATGAAGCCGACCGTGCCGAACCGCTCGCCAACCAGGTAGCTCGATGCCGCCCCCGCCTCGATCCCGAGCCGTTGCGTGACTTCAGTCCGGGCTGAGGTTGTCAGGTCCAAGTCGGCCGGCAAAACGCGCCCGAGCAGGTGATCGCGCACGATCCCCCCAACCGGGTACAGCTCCTCGTCATGCTCAGCAAACGCCCTTGCCAGGCGGTCGGTGACCGACATCAACGCCGTTGGAAGCGGCGGCAACGCCAGCGACCCCGTCAACCACACCGTCTGAGCTCTCCTCTTCTACATCAACAGCACGATACTGCGACATCGTCAGCCAGTCTAAACGGGGCTCACCATCGCTCCTAGTGTTGCTATCGCCACGAGACCGGGCGCGCATGCCGGGAATGGTCGAGCGACAACGATCC
>DASYWB010000222.1:0-3600 GCA_035936495.1 Thermomicrobiales bacterium | reverse complement strand
GCCAGGAGCAGCAGCTCGGCCCGGCCCCCGGACCAACCGCCCAGCGGAGGGCGACGGCGGCCACGAATTGCTAGGCGGTGAATAGGAAGATGAGGGAGCCGATGCTGAAGCCGGTGATGATGGTGAACACGAGCGAGAGGGCCGTTGCCCATATGAGCGACCAGGAGCGCCGGAGGAGCGCGAGCGGGGTGAGGAGCAGCGTGGTAATACGTGTCGCCCATAACGCGGCCGCGGTGAGGTGGTTGTGCATACTTGTTGCCTCCCTCTGACCGTCGGGCAGTCGATGCGCTGGTCCAATCGGCGTGCCTACGCGACGGCGAGCAATAGGGGCACCGTGAAGCGGGCTAGGACCGGCATGAGGATTGTTGGCATGGGGCATCTCCTTGTGCATCACCCACGGGGGGATGGAACTGGGCACACAGCCCGCCATTTCACTGCTCCTCGAAACCTTCCCGCCGGGTTCCGTCAGGCCGGGTTCCTCGAGCACAGGGGGGCGACACAGCCCGGTGTTCCACCGCTCATGGAGCGGCGACAGGGAGCAGTTCGGACGGGCTATGACCTCGCACCGCGGCCTTCCACAAGCAGCCACGTCGCCAATGCCGCCACGAGACCTCCCCCGACGAGGCTAAACGCGACCAGCCACCCGGCGCGGCCGGCGATCCAGCCGACGAGGGGGAAGGCCCAAATCATCGTCAGCGAGAAGAGGAAGCCTTGGAGTGACAGGATCGTCGCCCGCTGGGCAGGACCGAGGTCGCGGTTGACCCGCGCCGCGAGCAGTGGCTCGTAGAGCCCGGTGCCAAACTCGAACACGACGTAGAGCACTAGCGCCAGGAACAGGATTTTGCTCCCAAGCCCGATGGCGCCGGCTGCCGTCAGCAGCGTCAGACCAATCGTCCAGGCGTGAAAACTACCGCGGCGAGTGACGCGGTCGGCCAGCCATGCCCCGGCGGCGACCACCGCGAACGATCCGCCGATAATCAACCCGACCAGCGAGGTGGTCAGACCCATCTCGGAGAGCACGGCCTGGGCGTAGAGCTCGATCAGCGTGACACCTGTCCAGTACAGCGCGGTGAAGCCAAGGAGCCAGGCCAGGCCAGGCTGGCGGTGAACGATCTGGATCGATTCGGCGATAGTCCGCCGCATGTTCCGGTGTGCCAGGTGATCGCGATCCGGCTCGCGCAGGCCAAGCGCGATCCACGCGGTCAGCAACCCGAATCCAGCCGCCAGGGCATAGGGAATGATGAAGTCAATCTCGGCCAGCGACGCGCCGAGCCAGGCCGTCACTCCGATGACGAGAAACGACACGGAGAGGAGCTTTCCAAAGAGGTCAGTGAAACGATCCGACGAGTCGCCGGCCGCAAGCGAGTCGTAGAGAAAAGCTTCTTGCGCTCCGGAGGCGAAGGTCATTGCCGCGCCGGATAAATACATCGCCGGCAGCGCGAGCCAGATGTCATCGACCGCCAGCATCAGCAGCGCCGCGAGCGCGCTCATGATGCCACCGAGTGCCAGCGACCATTTTCGCCCAAAGGTGTCGGCAAGCGACCCGGTCGGCAGCTCCAGCGTGACCGGCGCCAGGTGAAACGCGGCCTCGGCCAGCCCGATCTGGCCAAGGGACAGCCCGCGCTCATGCAAGAAGATCACCCAGATCGCATTCGTTAGCCCGATATTGGAGACAAGCCGATAGGCGGTATACCGTCGCAGATCTGGAAGCCCCGAGGCCGGCACCGCCGATCCTTCGACCACGGCGGCTACCGGCTCGCCAAACGCCACCTGCCCTGGCACAGGGAGATGAGGACCGTCGTCCTCCGCGCTTGCCGGTGGTCCTCCGCTCACGGTCAATCGCCCTTCCAAGACCAGATCAATAGCCCGAGGCGCTCAGTAGCTCCTGGGCGACACCCAGGGGCTGACGGCATCACCGGCAACGGGTGCCCGCCGTTGCGTGGTCAGCCGGTTCCAGGACCGGCTCGCCGGCACGATCTGGCAGAGGACCAAGTTTGACAGACTGCCCGCCGAGATTTCGACCCCGGCTGGCGCCTGGAGAAGCACCGTCCAGCGTGCCGGTGCGCCTGATCGAGCCAATGTATACTTGAGATAGAGTATCAATAACCGGACAGGCAATGAACCAGATGTTGAGGAGGAAAGAGGTCTGTGCAATTCCTACGTGCGGCTATGCTCGGTGCGTTGATCTTGGCACTTGTCGGCGGCCGCATCTCCGCGAGCGCCGCCCAGTCGCCGTCGCCGGATGAGCCGCTTCAGGTGATTGCCAGCTTTAGCATCCTGGGCGATTTGGTCGCGAACGTCGGCGGTGACGCGGTCAGCTTGACCACCCTGGTTCGGGTGGGGGCGGATGCCCATACCTTCGAGCCAACGCCGGCCGATGTCGAGAATCTCGCGGAGGCCGACCTCATCGTTATGAACGGGCTTGGGTTCGAGACCTGGCTTGACGACCTCTATGAAGCCGCGGATACCGATGCCGAGCGGGTAGTGGTCACTACGGGTCTCGATCTGCTGCCGGCCGGCGAGGGCCAGCACGAGGAGGAGGGCCGTGCCCGCGGCGAGTCCGACCCGCACGTCTGGCACGACGTCAACAACGTCGTCCTCATGGTCGAGGCGATCCGTGACGCGCTCGTCGCAGCCAACCCGGCGAACGCCGACGTCTATCGCGCCAATGCCGATGCCTATCTCGCGGAGCTGGAGAAGCTCGACGCCTTCATCGTTGAGCAGGTCGAGACGCTGCCGGAAGAGCGGCGCAAGCTCGTGACAAGCCACGACACCTTCGGCTACTTCGCGGACCGCTACGGCTTCGAGGTCATCGGCACCGCGCTCGGGTCGGCCTCGACTGAGGTCGCCGACCCCTCGGCGCGGGAGATCGTGGAGCTTGTCGACGAGATCCGGGCATCGGGAGTGCCGGCCATCTTTGCCGAGAACGTCAGTAATTCCGCGCTGATGGAGCAGATTGCCGAGGAGGCGGGGGTGGAGCTGGCGCCGAAGCTCTACACCGACGCCCTGGGCGAACCAGGCGGTGAAGCCGGGGCCTACATCGACATGATGCGCTACAACGTGACGACCATCGTGGAGGCGCTCGGACGATAGCCCTGGTCCAGAGACGGGGTGCCGGCATCCCGAACGTTCCGCAATAGGCCATGGTCTCCGGCTCATCGGCATGAGCGCGAATGCCGGCCGGCATCGTGTTCGCTAGCCTGGAGCAAGGCGCCGGTGCTACGCTGATTCTGGCGGGCGGGACGGCCACGCTGGCGCCGGCCGCGCGCCACTCCGTGGCCCAACCGGCACCACGGTTCTTTGCAGAGGAGATTGCCACGTGAAGGTCGCCTATATCTTCGCCACGTCCGGGCATAACGTCAGCTACAAGCTCGGTAAGATGATCTTGCCGCAGTTGGAAGAGGGGCGACACGGCGCCGAGGTCGTCGGCATGTTCTTCTTCGACGACAACACGTACGCCCTTCGCAAGAGCGATCCACTCGGCGAGCACCTGGCGAAGGTCGCGGCGGACCAGAATATCCTGCTCATGCTCTGCGACCAGTGCGCCGAGACACGCGGTCTCGCGACACTGGATGCCGCTGGCTACCAGCCGGTCGACAC
>DASYWB010000221.1:0-5829 GCA_035936495.1 Thermomicrobiales bacterium | reverse complement strand
CGCGCGAAGCGCTTGGATCTCCCGGTCAAGCTCCATCCAGAGCGGTGCAATCCCCGCGTTCTTGAGCGCGTGGAATCCTAAAGCCCACTCCCCCGCGTACGGGTTGTCGTCTAGCTGCAGCGGTTTACCATGGCCTGGCAGCTCGTCGAAATCGCCGCGCTCCTGGGCCGCGACGATCGCCCGGTCAACCCAGTGCTCCCATTTGGCCAGCGGGTCCTCCGATGCCTCGATGCCGGATCGTGCTCCCACGTTGGGAATCCTCCCTGGAGCGTGGAGATCCCAGCGCTCCGGTCGCTTGCAACTCAGTCCAATCTTCGTGTCCAATGGGTTCGCCGCTGCCTCCGCGGACCCCGCGCTGCAAGCGGCTGGGATCTGCCGCGTGGCCTGCCCCGTGCCGCGTTTCGTCCTCGTTAGCCTCCCAGGTCACGCACCGGCGTGAGTGGATCTCGCGGCGAAAGGCCGTCCGGGTCGTGAAGGAGATCGACGCCCGCGGGTGGTGGGATCGGCCCGTGCAGGAGCGGGTCATTCGTCTCATGCATCCACTGGTCCAGGCGCCGCCGTAGCCCGGTCAGTGTCTCGGCCATCTCCGCGTGGGCCATAAGATTATGGGCCTCATGCGGGTCGAAGACCAGATCGTACAACTGCTCTCGCGCAATCGGTCGCTGCCGTCCACCATGTCGCAACCAGACGTCCTTGCTGGGGCTGTCATCGACGTTGGGCAGGACCGGTAGCTCGCGCTCGCCGAATCGCCGGATGTATTTCCAGCGCTCGGTGCGGATCGCCCGTTGCGGCTCGTACGCGGCGTGATATGTCACCTCCGCGAAGATCGCGTCATTGATCTGCTCCCGCTCCTCGCGGATCAGCGGCATCATCGAGGTCCCCTGCAGCCACGGTGGTGGATCGACCGCGAGGATCTCCGTGAGCGTCGGGAAGAGATCGATCTGGGAGACCATCGCCTCGATCAACCGGCCGCCGGAAAAGCCGGCCGGTCCGCGCATCAGCAGCATGACGCCAATGCCATGATCCGTCAGGCTGCACTTCATGCCGGGAAAGGCGAGCCCGTGGTCGGTGGTGCAGATCACCAGCGTGTTCTCGGCCAAACCCGCGGCGTCGAGCGCATCCAATACGGCGCCGATGCCGGCGTCCAGCAGGCGCGCACTTGCCTGGTAGGCCGCCATGTCGGCTCGTGTCTCCGGCGTATCGGGGAGCGGTGCCGGAGGACGGACGTACCGCGCATCTTCATCCGCACCCGGCTCCGGAAAATCTCGATGCGTCTCGAAGAACCCCACGTCGAGAAAGAAGGGCTCGGCGGGAGCCGAGGCGAGAAACGCGGCCGCCGCTGGCGCAACGGACGCGGCGTTCCGGTCCGCCGTGGCAAGAATGCGGTCGTAGCCGATCCAGCTCGGGTCCTCAGCGACGTGCTGCATACCGACCAGCGTCGACGCGTAGCCCGCCCGCCGGAGGGTGTGGACGAGGTGCTGCTGGTAGTTGTTGAGCCGGAAGCCGCGATGCGCTAACCCCAGCATGCCGCTACTGTGCGGAGATTGACCGGTCAGCAACGCGGCCCGGCTGGGTGAGCACGTCGGCGCGGCCGAGAATGCCTGCCGGAACAGGACCCCTTCCTCGGCGAGCCGTTGGAGGCTGGGTGTGGGAATCGCGTGACCATACGGCTGCACGTAGCGCCCGGTATCGTGAGAATGCAGGTAGAGGATGTTCGGCCGCCGCGTCGTCTCCGCCATCACGCGAGCCCCGCCGGCACGGCGGCGTCCGCTCGCCCGTGGCAGTGCTTGAACTTGCGTGCGCTGCCACAGGGGCACGGATCATTGCGCCCGGCCCGGGTGATCCGCTCGTTGAGCCTCGTCTCATCCTCCGCCGCCAGCATGCCCATCACGTTAGCCGGGGCGCGGCCGGCAGCCAGCTCGTCGGCCATCAGCCGCATCGGCCGGTCGATGTGCCGGAAGAACGCCTTGTACCCCTCACAGAGGTAGTTCAGCCCCGGTTCGCCATCAGGAGTGCGTAGGATGCGGTCTTTCGGGCATCCGCCGTTGCAGATGAACTTCACGTCGCACACGCGGCAGTAGCGCGGGAGCGTATCCCGCTTCGCCTGCCCAAACGCTCGCTGGCGCGGCGCGGCGACCAGCTCGATCATGGGGCGCTCCCGGATGTTCCCCAGCCTGTACTTCGGCTCCACGAAGTGGTCGCAGGAGTAGAGGTCACCGGTATGCTCCAGCGCCAGCGCGTTGCCGCAGGTCTCGGCAAAGACGCAGAGGTTCGCCGGCTGTCCCAGCCAGACGCCGAGGCAGATGTCGAAGAGCTGGACATACACCCGGCCGACGTCGTGCCGGACCCACTCGTCGAAGACCGCGATCATGAAGTTCCCGTACTGCCGCCCGCTGATCGAGCGTGGCGTGACGCGCTCGCCCTCTTGGTAACCGGTCTCGTTCTCCCGCTCGACGATGGGGATGAACTGCATGAACTGGGTGCCGATCTCATCCCGCAAGAAACGATAGGTCCGCAAGGGGTCATCCGCGTTCGCCGCGTGCAACGTCGTCAAGATATTGAACTGGACCCCGTGCTGCCGCAGGCGTTCGATACCGGCCATCACCTTGTCGAAGGTGGGGTTGCCGCCCTTGTCCACCCGAAAGGTATCGTGGATGTCGCGCGGGCCGTCCACGCTCACCCCGATCAGGAAGTGGTTATCCCGAAAGAAGCGACACCAGGCGTCATCGAGCCGGGTCGCGTTCGTCTGGAGCGTGTTGACGATCCGCATCCCCGGCCGCCGGTGCTCCCGTTGTAACTCGACCGCTCGCCGGTAGAAGTCGAGACCCATGAGCGTCGGCTCGCCGCCTTGCCAGGCGAACGTGACTTCCGGTACCTGCTGAGCGGCAATGTATTGCCGGATATAGTCGGCCAGCAGGTCGTCGGCCATCTTGAAGCGGCTGCCCTCGTAGAGCCGCTCCTTGGCCAGGTAGTAGCAGTAGGCGCAATCAAGGTTGCAGATCGCGCCCCGCGGCTTGGTCATCACGTGGAATGCCAGCGGTGCGGTTAGGGCCTGGGGGCTGGTCTCCGTCATATTCCCGTTCCCTTTGTGGACGCCGAAGCATCCAGCATACCCCCAATCATGGGGGAGGTCGAAGCGCGGATCCGGCTTTGGCCCATTGCCGGCGCTGTTCTTTCGGGTCCTGCCCGGTAGTTGCCATCTGAATCAGCAACCGTTCTTTTTGACTCCGGTTCACTCGTTCTTTAAGGTCGATAGGGTCCCAGTGCGAAAGAATGCTCGCGGTCATGTCCCGCACGGTGTCCGAGTATTCTGAATTACCGGCGAGATTCCGGAATTCGCCAGGGTCATCGATGAGATCGTACAGCTCAACCTCGTCGCCGAGGCTGTAATTCAGCTTAAAACGTCCCCGTCGTAACATCGCCATCGGCCCCGCCACGCCGTGCGCCAGGTACTCCGCAAAAGCCTCGTCCTTCCAATTTACCTCCTCGCCCCGTGCGAGCGGTAGCAGACTGTCGCCATCAAGTGGGGTGATTGGTGATCCCTCCGCGATATCGACGAGTGTCGCCGTGAGGTCAACGAGGGACACGACCTCTGGGACGCGACGACCTTCTGGCAAATGGCCAGGCCACGCCATTATCAGCGGTATCCGGGACGAATGCTCGTAGAAATTCGACTTCCGCCACATCCCATGTTCGCCGTTCATCTCACCATGGTCACTGACATAGACGACCAACGTATGCTCGCGTTGACCGATCTCATCCAGGGTGTCAAGCAACCGGCCGATCTTGTCGTCCAGATAGGTGATGAGGCCGTAGTAACCTGCCCGCCCACGTCGAACCAGTTCCTCCGGAAAATCGACGAAGCCAAACATCGACCGCATTCGTTGGTAGACGGGGTGTTGCGACTCAAGATGTCCCGGCGGAATATTCGGCAGGTCTACCTGGTCCAAAGGATACATATCCCAGTAGTACACAGGCACAACCAGCGGGACCAGCGGGAAGTGCGGGGCAATGAACGAAACGTTCAACGCCCACGGTCCGTCACGCCGCGCCGGATCATGGAGGTACTTGATCGCTTCGTCCTCGGCTTGGTCGTCAATCTCAATCTCCAGGGTTGTGCCAGGGCCGGCCTGTTCGAGCGTGGGCCACGGAAGTGGAGCCGGCGGAGTGCCGTCGGACCAGTCGAACGTTGGATGGGCGTTCTCGGCGTGCAGGTCACGGGCAAGCTGAGCGCGGAACCCATGGAGCTTGTCCGGCCCGACGAAATGCTGCTTGCCCGAGAGCACCACGTCGTATCCCTGGACGCGCAGGAGGTGTGGCCACGTTACCGCGTCGACGGCGAGTGGCGCTGAGTTGTCCCAGGCGCCGTTATGGTGGACATAGAGGCCGGTGAGGAACGACATCCGCGAGGCAACGCAGATAGGGGTGTTGCAGTAGGCATTCTCGAAGACAACGCCACGCTGAGCGAGCCTGTCCATATTCGGTGTCCGGACTAGCGGGTGCCCGTAGAGCCCGGTGAACTGCGGCGCGTGCTCGTCCGACATGATGACCAGCATGTTCGGCTGTTGACTGGCGGCCGTCCCTCTCGGCATGTGTCCTCCCTCGCTAGACTTGTTAACCCGCATGGATGGGCATGACCGGGAACCTCGCATCGAGCCGACGGGCCAATCGTGCAGGCCCATATGACTTAAGACCCAGGCGACGCTCCTTCGGCCTTGCTCAGTAGGTCCAGGTCCTGGCGAGTGGCCGCTCGATCTCGATCAGCCGCTGGATCAGTCGCCGCCGCATCTCCGCCAGATCCGCGGCGTACTCTTGCTCCCCGGCGACATCGTCGTACTCCTTCGGGTCACATTGAAGGTCAAAGAGCCGTTCCTGGCCGTCTGCTTCGATGACGTACCGGAATCGCTCGGTCCGGAGATTCTTCCAACCCCGGTGCTCCATGAGCGCGGTGCCGTTTTCCCCAGCCGCTGGGACGCCGGTCAAGAGCGGCACGAGCGATTCGCCCTGTAGCCGCGGCGGCCGTTGGATCGCCGCGCATTCCAGCAACGTTGGCAGGACGTCGACCGCTTCGACGATCTCCGAGACCGTCCGGCCAGTCCGACTGAAGTGGCCTGGCCAACTGACGACCAGTGGTACGCGGCTCACGCTGTCGTCACCGGGATAGCCCTTGCCGTATCGCCCATGTTCGCCCAGCCATTCGCCATGGTCGGACGTGAAGACGACGATGGTCTCGTCCGCCATTCCCGACGCTTCGAGGTGATCCAAGATGCGCCCGACGTGGTGGTCTACTTCGCTGACCATCGCGTAGTAGCCGTGGTGCGCGGCCCGGATCTCGTCCTCACTCCCGGCGGCATCGAGAGAATCGCGGTTCTTGCCCCGCGCCTCCTCGTCGTCCTGGTTGGATGGGGTAGGGATCAGCGTGAATGACGCCGGATCGTAGACATCGAGGAACTCGCGTGGGGCGATCCATGGAGAATGGGGAGCATAGAACCCGGCGACGCAGCACCAAGGCCCCGCTCGTTCGCGGTCGATGAACGCCATGGCCTGATCGGCGACGAACGCCGTGTGGGTCAGCTTGGGATCCGCTCGGAAGGCCAAGGCCTCCTTCGGGAAACGCTCGGGCGGATGGACGACCGTTTCCTCGACACCCATCGTCTCGCGCCAAATCACCGCGGTGGGCGGCACACCTACGCTTATCTCATCAAGCTGCTCCGGCGCCTGTGCCCGGACCCACGCGCGGTAGGCGTCCTCATAGCAACCTGGCTCGTCTGAGATCTCCAGACAGTCAAATCCATACTCGGGGTACGGCTCTCGATGATCTCGGTTGGC